>JAGAAL010000043.1 GCA_017615245.1 Bacteroidaceae bacterium | reverse complement strand
GCTCACGGCCTTGAGCGACTTCTTCAGCGGGGTCTTGTAGTCGAGTGCCTCTCCTGTGTATGATATGAAGACGGTTGGGATACAGAGGGTGTCGTCCTGGATGAATACTGGTGACGTAGGATCCCATGCCGTATAGCCGCGGGCCTCGAAGGTGGCACGGATGCCGCCGCTTGGGAACGAGCTGGCATCGGGTTCCTGCTGGCTGAGCGACTTACCGTCGAACTCCTCTATCATACCGCCTTTCTTATCGTACTCCATGAACGAGTCGTGCTTCTCGGCTGTGCCTTCGGTGAGTGGCTGGAACCAGTGGGTGACATGTGTCACATGATGTTCCATCGCCCAGGTCTTCATACCTTCGGCTACTTGATTAGCAATCGCACGGTCGAGTGGCTTACCGTTATCGATACAGTCAACCAAATCGTTATAGGTTGACACATCCAGATACTTGCGCATCTTTTCGCGGTTGAATACCAGTTCCCCGAAATACTTTGAAGGGCGCTCCGTGGGAGCCTCAGCAGGAATGGCTTTCTTCTTGAAAGCGTCCTGCACTACATCAAATCTCAGTTTGCTCATAATATGCTTCTAAAACTTGGGTGCAAAGGTACAAAAAAGTTTAGAGTTTAGAGTTTAGAGTTTAGAGTTTTTTCACTTTTTACATAAGTCTTCGCTAATAAACCTTAATTATTGAATAAATTTACTACCTTATTTAAATATAAAGGATTGGTCTGAAACACTTTTAAGTTTTCTGCAAAATCATTAAACCTTTTTTCACTTTAGGCGTCATAATAGCGTAATTAATTTTAAAAACAAATGAAAAAATTACTTTCTATTGCTTTACTAGTAGTATTCGCAGGTTTGACGGTTTCAGCTCAAACCGATACTAAAACAACAAAAAAGACTAAAGCTAACGTTACCGGCTTCGTTAAAGACTCTGAAGAAGGAGATGCTTTAGTGCGTGCAACCATCCAGATTATGACGGAAGACACAACAAAGATGGTTGCTGGTGGTGTAACAAATACACTTGGTGGTTATACCATCAAGAACGTAGAAGAAGGTACCTACATCGTGAAGATTTCCTATCTGGGTTACCACAACTTCACACGTAAGATTACCGTTCGTAATGGTGAGACGATTCATAACGTGGGTACTACCCTGCTGATTCCTAACACCATCTTGATTGAAGGTGCTGTGGTAACAGCTGCTTTGCCTCAGATGGAGGTGAGGGAAGACACCATTATCTTCAATGCCGACGCATTCAAAGTGCCTGAAGGCTCCGTGCTTGAGGACCTCGTAAAGAAACTGCCTGGTGCAGAAGTTGACAGCGACGGTACCATCAAGATTAACGGTAAGACCATCCAGCGTATCCTTGTAAACGGTAAGGAATTCTTCTCGAACGATAAGGATATGGCCATGAAGAACATCCCAACAGAAATCATCGAAAACATCAAGACATACGACCGCGCATCTGATCAGGAACGTTTGACCAATATTGCTGACGGTAACGAAGAAACTGTGATCGACCTCACCGTGAAGAAAGGTATGAACAAGGGTTGGTTCGGTAACTTCGACCTCGGTGTCGGTACTGAAGACCAGTATGCTAACCGTATCAACTTGAACCGCTTTATCGACGATAACTTCCAGGCATCCATTATCGGTAACCTCAACTCTAACGGAGGTGGCGGTATGGGAATGGGCCGTGGAGGCGGCGGTGGCGGCGGCGGTAAGAACCGCAACGGCCAGGTCGGTATCAACGCCGTAGCATCAAAAGACCGTAAGTATGAGATTGGTGGTAACATCCGTTACAATGCCCGCAAGAGCGAGAACCAGAGCAAGTCATCTTCTGAGAATATCCGCTATGGATACAAGACCTACTCAAACCGCTTGAGCGACAGCCGTAGCCACAACGACAACGCTAACGCAGAATTCCGTATTGAGTTGCAACTCGACTCACTCACCACGATGCTCGTACGTCCAGTCATCGGATTCGGTAACTCATTCTCAACCAGTAGCGGTAGAAACAACGAATTCAACGCAGACCCATATTCAATCATAGGTATTGAAAACGAATTCGAACAGGATGCGATGATTCCAAATTCTATCCGAACCAACCGTAACAACTCGAACTCGCTCTCATTCAGCGACAACAAGCAGGTAAGTGCAAACATGACTATCAGCCGTCGGTTCAAGACTCGTAACCGTAACCTCTCGTTCAACGGTAGTTTCAACATCAACACAAGCGATGGTGACAACTTTAATGGTTCAAATGCTACGTATTTCCAGGTAAAAACTGATTCTACGTTTAATCCGGCAACTAACGAGTGGGAATACACCTATAGGACACAGCCAACATATCGTTATCGTCTCTCTCCAACAAATAATAAGAGTTTCAGTGCTGGATTCACTTATAGTGAACCTGTTGCAACGAACCTCATACTGCAGACCAGCTATAGCTATAGCTATAACTACCGCAAGAGCATGAGCGACACATACGACCTTATTAATAAGTATAAGAGAGATCCAAACGATCCAAGTGGAACAGGATTTGAATCCGTATGGAACAATAGAGACCAGGTTTGGGACAAAGTAACCTATCCTTCAAACTGGGCAGCACTTGGTGACACAATTCTGGAAAAACTCGGTATGCTTCCAGATTGGTATTACGAAGATCAGGAACTGTACTTGAGTGATGACTTGACCAACCACAACAAGAACATTGACTCGAACCACAACATCAATATTCAGGTACGTTGGAATTCTAACTTCATCACCTCATCAATCGGTGTACAGATGGTACCACAGAGCCAGCACATTGAACAGAATTACATGGGTGTAGATATTGATACAACCCGTCACTTCTTCAAGATTTCTCCATCACTTCAGTTCCGTTACAGATTCAACCGTCAGAACCAGCTGAACTTCTCATACCGTATGCAAATGAACCAGCCAAGTATCACAAACTTGCTTAATATTGTGGATGACAGTAACCCATTGAATATCCGCATGGGTAACCCAGAGTTGAAAAACTCGTTCAACCACAACTTCTCACTCGGCTGGCAGAACTACGTGACTTCAACCATGCAGAGTTACAACGTGAACGCATCGTTCAGTATGACATCGAACAACGTAAGTAGCCGTACACAACATGATCCAACAACCGGTCAGTCTGTTACCATGCCAATGAACATCAGCGGTAACTGGAACTCAAGCGTGAACTTCGGATTCAACACTCCACTCTTCGCAAACGAGCGACTGATGTTGAACACTAGCACACGTGCAAGCTATAACAACAACGTAAGTTACCTCTCAAAGCAAGTAATGGGTGCTGATGGCAAACCAGTTGTTCTTGACTACGTAGGAGGTAGAGCAATATACCAATATGATGACTTGAAGAACCAGACCAACAACCTCACCCTTGGCGAGAACATCAGATTGAACTATCGTCAGGACTACTGGGATATCGGTATCAGCGGTAATATCAACTACACTCACCAGAAGAACAAATACCAAGAAGTGAACAGTCCTAACACCTTCAGCTTCAACTATGGTGTTGAATCAAACGGTAACTTCAATAACGGATGGGGTTATTCAACCAACATCAGCATGAGCAGCCGTCGTGGTTACGCTTCAAAGGAAGCAAACTCTAACGAGTTGGTATGGAACGCACAGGTAAGCTACCGCTTCCTCAAAGGACGTGCAGCAACCATCAGCCTCCAGGCATACGATATCTTGAACAACCGCAAGAACTTCAACCGCAACATCAGCGCAAACGGTCGTACAGATACTTGGACACAGACTGTTAACAGCTACATAATGGCACACTTCATCTACCGCTTCAACTTCTTCGGAAGTGCATCAGGTCGTCGTGAATTACGTCAGCAGCGTGCAGCTCGTCAGGCTAACATGCCTATGGCTCCAGCAGGTGGTGGTATGCCAATGGGCGGAGGCGGAATGCCAATGGGTGGCGGAATGCCAGGTGGCGGCCGCTTCTAATCAAAGAGAAACTAGCCTAAAATTAATAATTACCTAATTGAGGGAGGTCTGCTTCTTGGGAAGCGGGCCTTCTGTTTTATTAATTAAGGCAACTTTTGCAAGATAAGCAGAAAGGAATAGAAAGGAAGGGAAGAGAATGGAAAGGAAGTTAAAAGGACGAATGATTTGCCACCTGCAAAGTATCGTCCCTTCAATTCCCTTTAACTTCCCTTCAAAGCCCTTCAGAGCCATATAAGTTGAGTTTGTGAAACTAAAACAAAAGTCCCATAAGACTTATAGGACTCATGGGACTTATCTATTAACAGACAAAGGGGGTCCTTTTAATACTTAATGTTTAGTTCCTTCACGATGGCACTAATTTCGCCGAATGTGGTGAGACGTGCAGGAACTAAAGGAAGTCGTAGTTCGTTCTCAAGAAGTCCCATGCTGTTCATCATTGCTTTCACACCTGCAGGATTACCATCAACGAAGAGGAGCTTAAACAGTTCTGTAAACTTATGATGAATGGTCAAAGCATCGGAATAGTTGCCACTGAGAGCCAGACGAACCATACGTCCGAACTCATTAGGTAGTGCATTACCAATCACACTAATGACACCTACAGCTCCCAAAGTAATCAAAGGGAAAGTGATGCCGTCATCACCTGAAATAACTTCGAAATGTGATGGTTTGTTTTTGATGATATCGTCAATCTGGGTGAAGTTACCACTTGCTTCCTTGATAGCAACAATGTTCTTGCAATCATTAGCAAGACGAAGCGTGGTCTCTGCGGTCATGTTCACACCTACTCGACCTGGCACATTATACAGTACGACCGGAAGAGTCGTTGCATTAGCAATCGCTTTAAAGTGTTGATAGAGTCCCTCCTGCGATGGTTTGTTGTAGTATGGACAAACACTAAGGATGCCATCAATACCAGTAAAGTCTTCTGTCTGCAGGGCACGAACGATTTCTGAGGTATTGTTTCCTCCGCATCCCATCAAGATAGGAATGGTTCCTTTGACTTTTTCAATAACGATTTCTTTGATTTTATGTTTTTCCTCTAACGTCAGACAAGGTGTCTCGCCAGTTGTGGCAAGGATGCAAAGGAAATCGATGCCGTTTCCTAACTGATAATCGAGTATGTGTCGTAGCGAGTCATAGTCTACCGCCCCACTCTTTGTAAAAGGTGTAACGAGTGCGATACCTAATCCTCTGAATTTATTATGTGCCATGATGTTGTTGTTGTGATGACATCAAAAAACATACGTACCTTTGACGCCATTTTAGTTTTCAGCCGCAAAGGTACGAAATAATTATGACATATTATGCGAGCATCTGTAAAAATTCGTCTTCATTCACGATTTTCACGCCGAGTTTCTGTGCTTTCTCCAATTTTGCAGGTCCCATGTTGTCACCTGCAAGCACAAACGAGGTCTTAGCGGAGATGCTACCCACGTTCTTCCCCCCGTTCTTTTCAATCATGGCTTTATACTCATCGCGCGAATGATGCTGGAACACACCGCTGATGACGATACTCTGTCCTGCGAGCTTGTCTGTATGCCCTGCGAGTTCTTCTTCCGACATCTGCATCTGTACGCCAGCTGCTGCTAATCGCTCAATGATGATTTGGTTCTTCTCGTCTGCAAAATAGCGGATGACACTCTCTGCAATCACCTGCCCCACTCCATCAACATCAAGCAACTGCTCCAAGGTAGCATGACGGAGAGCCTCCATCGTCTTGAACTTTCGGGCTAACAGCTTGGCGGTTGTCTCACCCACGAAACGGATTCCGATAGCGAATACCACACGCTCGAATGGCACGTTGACTGAATTCTTGATGGCTTCAACGGCTTTCGTAGCCGATACCACACGGTTTTTATTGAAGCCCGCAACCTGTGCGATAGTCAATTGATACAGATCTGCTATATCGTGAATCAGCCCACGCTGATAGAAATCATCTACCGTTTCAGGCCCTAAACTGTCGATATTCATCGCTTTGCGACTGATGTAATGCTCGATGCGTCCTTTGATCTGAGGCGGACATCCCGTCTCGTTCGGACAATAATGGGCAGCCTCACCCTCATACCTCACGAGCGGCGCACCACATTCAGGGCAATGAGTGATAAACTCCACCTTCTGCATGCCTGGCTCACGTTTGTCTTTATTCACCCCAACCACTTTAGGGATAATCTCGCCGCCCTTCTCCACATACACCATATCGCCTATGTAGAGGTCGAGTTCGTTGATGACATCTGCATTGTGAAGCGAAGCACGTTTCACCATCGTTCCTGCCAACTGAACAGGGTCCATATTGGCAACAGGAGTGATTGCACCTGTACGTCCTACCTGATAGGTCACTTCGTTCAGACGTGTACACTCACGTTCGGCCTTGAACTTATACGCAATAGCCCATCTGGGCGACTTTGCTGTATAGCCAAGATGACGCTGCTGACGGAGCGAATTGACTTTCAGCACAACGCCATCTGTCGCTACAGGTAGGTTCTTGCGTTCCTTATCCCAATAGTTGATGAAATCCATGATGTCGTCAATCGACTTACATTTCTTCATCCCATCCGAAATCTTGAAACCCCACTCCTTTGCTTTCATCAGCCCCTCGTAATGGTACTCATTGACAAATGCCTGTTCGGAAGTCATCCCGAACAAATCAGCCATACCGCCTGAAGACGATGCTTGCATCGTAGCTCCCTCGGGCACAATGAGATAATAAAGGAAAGCGTCCAGTTTGCGAGCAGCCACAAGTTCCGATTTCTGCGACTTCAATGTACCGCTTGCTGCATTACGGGGGTTGGCAAAGAGCGGTTCTTCTTTTGCCTCACGTTCGGCATTCAGCGCCTCGAACGAGGTCCAGGGCATCAAGATTTCGCCTCTGATTTCAAACTCATTCGGATAGCCTGATCCTTCTTTCAGCTTCAAAGGGATGCTGCGGATGGTTCGCACATTAGCTGTCACATCATCACCCACGACACCATCACCTCGCGTCACAGCTTGCGTCAACTCTCCGTCCACGTATGTCAGCGAAATACTCAATCCGTCGTATTTCATCTCAGCCACAATCTCGAAGTCCTCACCTGCAAGACCATTACTTACTCGTTCGTAGAAATCACGTATCTCATCTTCGTTGTAAGTATTCGCCAACGAAAGCATCGGATATTTGTGCGGCACCTGCTTGAACGACTGGTTCAAGTCGCTACCTACACGCTGGGTTGGAGAGTTCGGGTCGGCATATTCAGGATGCTGACGTTCCAAATCCTCCAGCTCATGCATCATCTGGTCGAACTCATAATCACTAATCGTGGGTTGGTTCAACACATAATAGTTATAGTTATGCTGGTGTAGCTCCTTACGAAGCTGCTCAATCCTACCACTTACATCTTCCATTTACCTCTAAAGTCTAAGGTCTCTTTCCCCCTAAAGGGGGTCAGGGGGTCTTTATTCCAAAGTTCTTTGTCTGCAGAAATAGCCAGCAAAGGTCTCATCGACATACTCCACAGGTTCGTCGAAGATGCCGAACACACTACTTCCGCTACCCGACATCGCAGCATACAATGCACCCATATCGTACATCTTATCTTTGATGGCGGCAATCTCCGGATACTTGCAGAACACACTATCTTCGAAGTCGTTCTTCACCGTATCCTTCCAAGTCTCAATCGGACGAGTCAGCAGTTTCGACAATGGTTCCTTTGGACGTTGAGGGGTTACATGACGGTAAGCATCCGTAGTAGAGACATAGACGTCTGGTTTAATCAGCAACAACACCTTACCTGCCAACGATAGTTTGATAGGATGGAACACATTACCGATACCTGTAGCCATCACCGGACGGTTCTTGATAAAGAATGGACAATCTGCCCCGAGTATCGAGGCATACTTCTCCATATCAGCATCGGTCAGACCTAAAGCAAACTTATCGTTGATGGCCTTGATGGTGAACGCAGCATCCGACGATCCACCTCCCAATCCAGCTCCCGTAGGGATGTGTTTGAACACATTGAAACTGAGGTCAGGGATGTCATAGTCCGACTTCAGCAACTTATAGGCCTTAATCACCAGATTGTCCTCAGGAGTACCGCCAAGCGTGTTTCCAGTCACTTTCAGGCGATAGCCACACATCGGAACATCCTCCTCAATCACATTCATCTCGATGGCATCCTGCAGATTGATGGGATAAAACACCGTTTCCAAATCGTGGTAACCATCTGGACGTTTGGCCACCACATTCAGTCCGATATTAATCTTAGCATTCGGGTAGTATATCATAAGCGTAATTTTTTAATTGACTTTGCAAAATTACAAAAAAAAAACTCAAAAGCAGCAACAGAAATAACAAACTTTGTTTTTTTGTGTATTTCTCACGAAAAATACGTAAATTTGTAGCTTTCATCGAGAAAACTTCATGTCATTCTTTGCCTATCTCTGTAAATCTTGTAAATTTGTGTCCATCACGCTCAATGGTTTCGAAGAACATTTTTTCTGGACGAACCCAGAATTGTTTTTCTCCGTAGAGTGCTTGGTATATCACCATCCGTTCCTTTGTTTCTGAGTCGAAGGCTGTGCGGATATAACGGTAACGACCTCCCTTGAAATGTTGGAAATATCTGCTGCCATCTTCGGGCAGAGGATAATCCATCAGCAGTTTCTCTATCAAAGGGATGTACCATGTGCGCACTTCGTCGGCAGTCGGCGTATGACCTCCAGGGAAGTGGAAAGTCTTATTGTAATGTTCCAAAAACAGCGGCTCAAAGTGTGCCAACGTATCCTGTTCGCCAAACAATCCCCACACACGGTCCTTGTAATATGGATTGCAGTAGTTGAATTGGATGGCTTCCATTTCCGCAAACTCCTGTATCAAAGATTCGTCGATAACAAACTTCTGGTTGCCGTCGCTTCGAGGCGACTTGTATTCATGCTCTCCAATACGCTGCTTCAAAAAATCTGTCATCTGAAAGTGCGGATTACCTAACAAGGCTGGCACTCCAACAATGGGTGCAAGCATCTGGGCATAGAACGAACCGCAACTGTTGCCAACAAGCAAATCCGGATGCTCCTTGTCACAAATCGACCTTATCAGCTCCATAGCCTCCTTAGGGTGCTGAGGAAGGTCAGGTGTTAGAACTTGGACCTTATCAGCCAAAGCATCACGCAAGGCCAATGCAGGAATGCACTGACCGCTTGCAAAGAAGCCGTGGAGGAACAATATCTTTTTCATTACTTAAACGTGAGAAGGTGCAAAGATAAACTACAAATACTTCCAAGTATAACCTTTGTGAGAAGCACGCACATCGTCGAGCGTTCCTTGTGCTACGATTTCACCTCCGTCCTTACCACCTTCTGGGCCCATATCGATGATATAATCGGCCTGACTGATGACATCCAGATTATGTTCGATAACGATAACGGTATTCCCTTTCTCTACAAGGCGGTTGAGGACAGCCATCAGGGCCTTGATATCCTCGTAGTGGAGTCCTGTGGTTGGTTCGTCGAGGATATAGAGCGTGTTGCCTGTATCTTTGCGGCTTAGCTCGGTAGCTAACTTCACACGCTGGCTCTCACCACCCGATAAGGTAGATGAAGGTTGTCCCAGTTTGATATAGCCCAATCCCACTTCCTGAATCACCTTAATCTTATTGAGGATGTTGGGTTGGTTCTCGAAAAACTCTACTGCGTGGTTGATGGTCATATCGAGCACATCTGCAATCGATTTACCTTTGAACTTCACCTCACAAGTCTCACGATTATATCGTTTTCCACGACATACCTCACAAGGAGATAGCACATCGGGCAGGAAATTCATCGCGATGGTCTTGTAGCCGTTTCCACCACAGGCTTCACATCGTCCGCCTGCCACATTGAATGAGAAACGTCCAGGCTTGTAGCCTCGCATCACAGCCTCGGGTAGTTTCACAAAGAGGTCGCGGATGTCGCTGAACACCCCCGTATAGGTTGCAGGATTGCTTCGAGGCGTACGTCCGATAGGCGACTGATCGACCGTCACCACCTTATTGATATATTCAAGTCCCTCTATCGACTCGTAAGCCAAAGGTGCCCTGAGCGAGCGATAGAGATGCTGACTGAGTATGGGCTGCAGGGTATCGTTGATGAGGGTTGATTTCCCGCTTCCGCTGACTCCCGTCACACAAATCAGTTTGCGAAGCGGAAACGAAACGGTCACATTCTTCAGGTTGTTTCCGCAGCAACCAAACAAAGAAAGAGAAGACCCACTCCCCACTTGTTCTGCACGATTGAATCGTACTGCGCTTTCGCCTTCCCCGCGAAGGAAACGTGCCGTCAGCGTATCTGTCTTCAGCAAATCCTGGGGTATTCCCTGGAACATCACTTCCCCACCCTTGCGACCTGCAAGCGGTCCCATATCGATGATGTAGTCGGCTGCGAGCATCATGTCTTTGTCGTGCTCCACCACAATGACGGTATTCCCTTCATCGCGAAGCATCTTGAGCGAGTTGATGAGTCGCTGATTGTCACGTTGATGGAGGCCAATGCTGGGTTCGTCGAGGATATACAACACATTCACCAGTTTGGCACCTATCTGTGTAGCCAATCTGATTCGCTGACTCTCGCCACCCGACAGGCTCATAGTGCTACGATTGAGCGATAGATAATCTAGACCCACATCGAGCAGAAACTGCAATCGGCTGCGAATCTCCTTCAATATCTCTGCAGCGATTTTCTGCTGTTTGGCAGATAGCTGCTCATCCACTCCTGCGAGCCATTCCTGCAGGTCTTTGAGGTCCATACATGACAGTTCGTAGATGTTCTTTCCTGCAAAGCGATAGCTCATCGCCTCCTGATTCAGACGCGAGCCGCCACATTCGGGACAGACGGTAATGCTGTCGAACGAATCTGCCCATCGTTGTGCCTGAGCCGACATTTCGCTATCACGCAGTTGGTTGATATAGCGTGCCAGCCCTTCATACGAAGTGTATAAGTCGTTCGTCTGATGAATCATCGCAGCAGGGATGCGGATACGTTCGTTGCAACCATATATCAGGTCGTGAACCACCTCTTCGGGCAATTCCTCCACAGGAGTATGGATACTTTGTTCATAATGGTCGAACACACCGTGAATCTGCATGAAAATCATGGTGTTCTTATACTTGCCCAGCGGAGCCAATGCTCCCTCATAGACAGAAAGGGTCTTGTCAGGGATGATTTTGTCGCGGTCAATCAGGCTGATATAGCCCAATCCCTTACAGCATGGGCAAGCTCCTTGTGGCGAATTGAACGAAAAGTTGTTGGGTGCAGGGTCGTGATAGCTGATGCCCGTCGTAGGGCACATCAGACGGCGTGAGTAGTGTTTCACCTCACCCGAGTCTTTGTCGAGAATCATGATAAGTCCCTCTCCCAAATTCATCGCAGTCGTAACACTTTTTGCCAGACGGTCGCTATCTTTACTGCTGACCGCCAAACGGTCAACCACCACTTCGATATTGTGGTTCTTGTAACGGTCAACACGCATGTTGGGCGTCATCTCCACCACTTTGTCGTCGATACGCACATGCAGATAGCCCTTCTTCATCAGGCTCTCAAACAACTCACGATAATGACCCTTACGACTACGGACTACAGGTGCCAGGATATAGATGCGACGACCCTCATAATGCGAGAGGATAAGCTCCAGAATCTGTTCCTCCGTATACTTCACCATTTTTTCGCCCGTAACGTGACTATAAGCATCAGCAGCACGCGCAAACAGCAGACGGAGGTAGTCATATACCTCAGTCACCGTTCCCACCGTACTGCGTGGATTCTTGTTCGTGGTTTTCTGTTCGATGCTGATTACAGGACTCAACCCCGTAATCTTATCAACCTCAGGCCGTTGCATACCTCCCAAGAAGTTACGCACGTATGCAGAGAAAGTCTCAATATAGCGGCGCTGGCCCTCAGCAAAGATAGTATCGAAAGCCAGACTCGACTTACCGCTACCACTCAGTCCTGTGATAACGGTAAGGCTGTTCCGAGGGATTCTTACATCGACATTCTTGAGGTTATGTACCTTCGCACCATAAACCTCAATCCATTCATTCATCATACTCTCTGAACCCCTTCAACACATTGATCGCTTTCCTGATATCATATTTCACGCCATCACTACCTACCGCCTGCAGATTCAGGAAATAGACACCATCCTTCACATACTTGCCATTCTGACGTCCGTCCCATCCCTGATCCACATTCGAGAGGTCGAAACTATAGATCTTCTGACCCCATCGGTTGACAATCACGCCCTTCATCTTCACAATCGACTGATATGAAATCAGGAACTTATCGTTTTTACCATCATCGTTCGGAGAAAAGCCATCCGGACACGACAACTTGGATTCAGTAATCGAGAGCTTGAAAATATCCGATTCGTACTCAAAGTCCTCCTCGTCAAGCTGTGAGAAAGTCACATAGAACTTAATATAATATGTGCCAGCCTTCTCCAACGTATAGGTTGTGTTCTCCTCAAAACGGTCAAGGATCGGTTTCGACTCACCGTTCTTCGGGTCATAGATCTTCCATTCACATTTCGATTCCCACCCCACGTTACCATCCAGATTGCCGAACATCTTGATAGTCAGCGGAGCGTTCGCCGACTGCTCATCACCCTGATTCATCTCCACATCCGTCGTGACCAACTCATTATTCATCGTTTCTGTATAAGTATACGAAATCGTAGGATATGCCGTCTGAGCGTGGAGAATGATTGAAGAATTGAAGCATTGAAAAACAGAAACTCCAATAACCAATAACCAATAACCAATAACCTTTATTCTATCTTCCATATCAAATCTTTTTGCAAAATTACAAAAAAAACATAATGTATACATTATATAACGGATAATAACTACTTTTATTGCCTCAATTCCCTGTTTCATCACATTTTTTGCATTCCGATTGCCTCGATATCCCGTTAGCAGACGCTGATTCATCTGACGGAGTGTGCGTGGTTTTTTAGGAGTTCCCACATGATCCTTGGTGATTTGCTTTCCGTCACTCACTTGGAACGTGTGTAACTTGGTCGAACCACGACGAAGAACAAAATAACCTTCACTTTTTGCCATAAGGTAATTACATGCTAATGAGTTTTTTGCGAACCTGCAATTCAGGTACACTTCTAGCTAGACACACATGTGAGACACCTTTTCGCATGTCTCTTAGTCTTGCTTCAGTCTAGAGTTAGACTTGACTTAGTCTTGAATTGCCCCTTCGTTTTTTTCGCCTCTCAAAAGCACTACAAAGGTACGAAATATTTTTGTAAAAAAGTGTATTGTTTTATATTTTTTAATGACACGATGACACAATGACATGAAGAAATTCTGTTTTGTAAAGTCGAGATTACAATTAAAAAAATAATTCAATATAATATATATAATGTATTATATATATTATATTGGCTCTTTTTGCCATTTTTTTTGTAATCCATGTCATTGTGTCATTTACATTTTTTACTATTGTATTCTTCAGTATTATTTGTGCAAATCATAAATGTATGCTATTGTGACGAGGTTCTTTATATAATGGCTGACCGATTCAGATGTCGTATATTTTCCGTTTGTAAACAATAAAAGTTGCCTCAATTTTCGCTCAATTTTCAGGAGCCTGTTCAAAACGCCTCTACAGATACCTACAAGGGTGTTATAATGATTTGGCGAAAGCTTTTTATCAAAAACATTCTACAAAGCCTGTGAAGGTAGCAACCTTTTTGGGGTAACATGGTGACATGGTAACATGGTGACTTGCGATGTCACGCTGATGTCAGCATCATTTTGTTATTATCAATTTTGATTTTTTGATGTTAACTCCTGAAACGATAAAACAAGGGGTTAATGATAGTTTTAGGGGGCAAGATAGTATTTTTTAGCGTTTTTATTTCTTCATTTCATGAAAAAGTAGTAACTTTGCATGCTATTTGGGCTTAGTCCAAATATAAGTAAGGTGTGGCAGGAATACAGGAGTGGCATGAAGATAATTAAAATTAAAAAATGTAAGTACTATTAAAATTAAAAATCATAAAAGAAAATGGCAAAAAACAAAAAAGCATCAAACGACGTGATCGGACTTGATGTACAACTGAGCAAATCGGAGGCTTTCATCGAAAAGCATCTCAAGTTAATTCTTGCAATCATTGCAGTAGTGGTTATCGTAGTTTCAGGTATTTTCCTGTATCGTCATCACAAAGCAAACCAGACTGCAGAGGCTAACGAAGCTATCGCTGCCAGTCAGACGGCATTCGGTATGGAACAGTATGAGCAGGCACTCAACGGTGACGGTGTGAACGAGAAAGGTTTCCTGAAGATCATCGATGAGTATAGCGGTACTACAACTGCTAACCTTGCTAAGGCTTACGCTGGTCTGTGCTATGCAAACCTTGACAAGGTGGACGAGGCTATCAAGATGCTCGAGTCATTCGATCCTCAGGACGATCAGATGATTTCTCCAAGTGCAATTGCTGCGCTCGGCAACTGCTACGTAAAGAAGGGTGACAACCAGAAGGGCGCAGAAACTCTCGTGAAGGCTGCCAAGGCTGCCGACAACGATGCAGTAAGTCCTATCTTCCTGTTCCAGGCTGGAGAAGTGTACGAGGAACTGGGCAACCCTGACAAGGCTCTCGAACTCTACAAGGAAATCAAGGACAAGTACTTCCGCTCTACACTTACTAGTAGTGGCGAGATCGACAAGTATATTGAGAGAGTAAGTAAATAACAGCCCCTCTCTGTCCTTTGGACATCTCCCCGAGGGGGAAGAGTATATTACAATTATGGCGACAAAAAACCATAACCTATCTGACTACGATATCAACAGCGTTCCCGATGCAAAGGGCATGAGAGTTGGTATCGTAGTTAGCGAATGGAACGACAACATCACAGGAGCGCTGCTCGATGGTGCACGTGAGACGCTGTTGAAACACGGCGTGGCTGAAAGCGACATCGTGATTGAGACTGTACCAGGCAGCTTCGAGCTGATACTCGGCGCACAGCTGATGGTGAAGACGGCTGTCGATGCTGTTATTGCTATCGGATGTGTCATTCGTGGCGACACTCCACATTTCGACTACATCTGTGAGGGCACCACATACGGACTGGCACGCCTGAACGCTACGCAGGCGAAACCTGTCATCTATGGACTCATTACCACTAACGACATGCAGCAGGCTCTCGACCGCTGCGGGGGTAAGATGGGCAACAAGGGTGACGAATGTGCCGTCACAGCAATAAAGATGATTGCTTTATCAAGAAGGTTAAGCAAATAAGCAGAGGTGTGATTGGCGGCATACTTATTCTTTATGTATGCCTCATCATACTGGTCAACATTCCAAGCATCCAACAAGCGATCGGAGGTTGGGTGGCTGATATTTTGTCGGATCAAATCGGGACGGAAGTTCGGATAGGGAAAGTGAAACTAGGACTTCTGAACCGCCTGATTTTAGACGATGTCTACATTGCCGATCAAACAAAACAGGAACTTATCAGCATTGACCGCACATCGGTCAAGATTGACCTCATAGCATTGTCGCAAGGGAAGGTACGTGTGTCGAACGCACAACTGTTCGGCCCTACCCTACACGTCAGGAAAGCAACGCCGGAAGATGCGACAAACCTGCAGTTTCTGATTGATGCCTTCTCGTCGGACAACAAGGAGTCGAAACCGATTGACGTACGCATCAATTCGTTCATTATGCGTAGAGGTCATGTGACCTACGACGTAGTGAGCGAGACACAACAGGCAACTCTCGACCCGAACCACCTCGACATAGACCATCTGGACGTCACGATGTCGCTACGTGCTTTGAGCGAAGACAGTCTGAACCTCACCATCAAACGGCTGAATGGCATCGAGAACCACAGCGGGCTGGAACTGAAAAGCCTGCAGGCACAGGTGGAGGCGAACAAACAGAAGGGACGGGTGACGGACTTCATGATGGAGACACCTCAATCGTCGCTACGGATAGATTCGCTCACGGCCTCGTATGCCAACTATGAGAAGGACAAGTCGTTCGAGTTTGCCACAGAGATTCAGACAGCCGACATTACACCTGCCGACTTCAAAGGCCTGTTGCCACGATTAGAGGTCTTCACTACCCCACTCCATCTGAGCGCCAAAGTGAATGGTTCGCAAGAGCGGATTGACGTAGAGCAGCTGACGATGCAGACGAATCCGCAAAGCCTGACTGCTCAACTCAATGGTTCCATCAGCAACCTGAAAGCAGCAGAGAAGGATATCCATGTTGACATTCAGCGGCTGTCGATTGACAACGATGCAAAAGCCAAACTACACCAACTCTTGTCGCCCGACGATCCGATGCCAACCATCGTGAACAACATCGGACGGATGGACTATCGAGGCACCATCGACAAGACTGCCCGACAGCTGACAGCCGACGGTATGCTGGTCAGCGATGCAGGAAATGCACGGGTGAACCTTGACCTGACGGACGGAAAGGTGTTCAACGCTCATGCGGTAGGCGAAGACATCAACATCGGCCGACTGACGGAAAGTGCGGCATTAGGGCTTACCTCATTCGACCTGACGCTGAACGGCCAACTCACCAATAAGCAGCCTGAAGGAACCATTCAAGGCAAAATCAACACTCTGGAGTATAATGGTCATCGATACAACAACATCACACTCGATGCCACACGTGAGAGCGGTATCATCAAGGGTGTGGTGAATAGTGCTGACGAACTGGCACGATTCGACCTCGACGGCTCGTACGACGAACGCAACAGCCGCATCGCAGGAAAACTAAACGTGCATCACATCAATCCTCACACGTTGAACCTCATCAAGGGTATGGAGGGTCAGTCGCTCAGCATGAATGCAGATGTCGACATCCATGGAAACAACCTGAACGACCTGCTGGGCAACATCTACATCAACAACCTCACCATCCACGACGAGGAGAATACCGTGAATCTGGAGCATATCAACCTGAACATCAATCAGGACAAGGCAGATAAGTCAATCGATATCAATACCGACTTTGCAGAAGCACACCTCTACGGGCAGATTGAACTCGACGGAGTGGTTGATGCGTTCAAAAACCAGCTGGCACGCCATCTGCCTTCGTTGGTGCAACATAAGCGCGACAATCGCAACCGCTTTGCCTTCGATGCCACCCTAACCGAATCGGACTTCCTAAAGCATTTCGTCGAGACCGACTATGTGATTGACCAGCCCGTCAACATCAAGGGCTATATCGATGCGGTTGCCGACACAATGATGGTCGACATCGACGCTCCGCGTATTAGTAAAAATAATAATGTGTATGTCGATACCCATGTGCTTTGTACCAACTCGCATCGCATGATGAGTGCTTCGCTTAATACCCGTCAGCGTCAGGGCAACAATGTGCTGAGTTATCTGCTGACCGCCGATGCGAAAGATGACAAACTTGAGACGTTCATCAACTGGGACGACAAGAAGAACCACATGACAAACGGAACGGTCTATGCAACAACCGCCTTCTCGGATGTTCAAGGTAAGGTGAACGCTGATGTCAGCATTCATAAATCACAACTGACGGTAAATGACACCTTGTGGCAAGTAGCACCTTCACGCCTGCGTTACTACGACAAGCGGCTCACGTGCTCGGATGTGAAGATGTATAACGAAACACAATCCATCGTGCTCAATGGTGCGGTTTCTGAAAAGATGTCTGACTCACTCATCATCGACCTCGATAACATCGAAGTGGCCTATATCACCGATATCGTTGACTTCGATGCCGTACGCTTCAAAGGTCAGGCTTCTGGACGGGCACAAATCAGCAACATCTATAATGACATCCACCTGAATGCCAACCTTACGGTCAACAACATGCACCTGCAAGAGGGACGATTGGGAACAGGACACATTCAGGCCTTCTGGGACAGCACTATCAAGGGTATGCGGGTCAACGGGCATATCACCGACTTCTACAAAAACCTGAGCCGCACCACCGATGTGGAAGGATTCATCTCTCCAAGTCAGAACGACATGGACCTGAAGATTACCACACACGACACCAACGCAGAATTCCTAAACGGCTTTCTGGCATCTACGTTCCGCAACATCAAGGGACGGACGAACGGTGTGCTGCATGTCATAGGTCCCTTGAACGATGTGAACCTCGTGGGTGATATTAATGCTGATGTAGCGATGACGCTCCGGGCAACGAATGTACAATATCACATCAACCCGTCAGACACCCTCCGTCTACGTCCTTATGCATTCCTGTTCAACGATATCCGTCTGACTGACGATCAAGGCAACACAGGTATCGTAAACGGTACGCTTGCACATAAGAACATGAAGAACTTCAAATACGACTTCATGATTAACACCCAGAACCTCACCATCTACGATGAGCACGAGTTCAACTCCGATAAGTTCTACGCAACCGTCTTTGCAGATGCGACATTAGAGGTTCACGGTTCTGATGGTCATCCGTTACGTATGACCGCTGATGTAACACCTACACGAGGTAGTGTGTTCGCCTACGATGCCGCTACGCCTGATGCTATCAATACGGGTAGCTTTGTTGAATTCCGCGATGTAACTCCTCACGAAGCAGCACCGAAGAAGTATCTACTCTTCGATGAGAATGACGAGGAGTATTGGGAAGATGACACGAACGAGACGACCGACAAGTTCGAATACGAAGGCGACATCTTCATGGATATCAGCATCCATGTCAACCCTGATTGCGAAATCAAACTACGTATGGATAACGTGGAAGACGGCTATATGTCGACTTATGGTTCGGGTACCCTGCTCGCACATTATCACAACAAGAGTCCGTTCTCGCTCAACGGTATCTATCAGATTGAGGGAGGCCGCTATCGCCTCTACCTACAGGACATCATCTTCCGCGACTTGGACCTGCAGCAAGGCAGCAATGTGGAGTTCAACGGCAATCCGTTCGATGCCAACATCCACCTTATCTGTCACCACATCCTCAATGCCGTACCGCTACAGGACATCACAGCCGGCTATTCTATCGGGTCGAACAACAAGGTGAAAGTCATCTGTGTGCTCGACATTACCGGTAAGTTGGGTAATATGAACTTCGGATTCGACATACAGCTGCCAAACGTGAACGACGAGACACGCCAGCTGGTCAAGAGCCTCATCAGTACGGAGGACGAAATGAACATGCAGATGATCTACCTGCTGGGACTCGGACGATTCTACTCCAACGAATACGCACGCGCAGCTGGAGAATCAGGTTCGAACCAAGCTGTCAACACGCTGTTATCTTCGACCATCTCCGGACAGATTAACCAGATGCTTTCCAACGTGATTGGTCAGGACAGTAAATGGAACTTTGGAACGGGACTGTCGACAGGTGAGAAAGGATGGAACGACCTCGATGTGGAAGGCATCCTGTCGGGTCGATTGCTCGACGACCGCCTGCTCATCAACGGTAACTTCGGTTATCGTGATAATGCACTCACCAATACAGCAAACTTCATTGGTGACTTCGACGTGAAATGGCGACTCACGAAAAACGGTAAGACCTTCATCAAAGCTTACAACCAAACGAACGACCGTTACTTCACGAAGACTACCCTCAACACGCAGGGAATCGGTATCACTTATCAGCGTGACTTCGACTCATGGAAGGCGTTGTTCCGCAAGAAAATGAAAGAAGAAAAAGAAAAGAATAAATAGTAAATCGTTAATTTGTAAACTATACAATGGGTAACTACGGATTTATCAAGGTTGCTGCAGCCATACCACAAGTGAAGGTAAGCGACTGCACATGGAACACAAATCAGATTGAGAGCCTCGTTGCTCAGGCTGATGGTAAAGGAGTGGAAATCATCTGTTTCCCCGAACTTGCTATCACAGGCTACACCTGTGCCGACCTCTTCCTTCAGCAACAACTGCTGGAGAGTTGTGAAAACGCACTATTTCGTCTACTCGATGTAACACGTTCGTTCAACATCATCATCATTGTAGGACTGCCTGTCCGCATCAACACAACCTTGTTGAATGCTGCTGCTGTCATCCAAAAAGGGAAGATTCTGGGTATTGTACCCAAATCGTTCATTCCCAACTATCGTGAGTTCTACGAGAAACGCTGGTTCTCTTCAGGTGCTAATATCAACACCACGACAACCCTCTGTGCGCAAACGGTTCCCGTGTCACGTAACCTGCTGTTCCACACCAGCAACTGTGCGTTCGGCATCGAGATTTGCGAGGACCTTTGGGCTACTATTCCACCAAGTTCTACCCTCGCACTTCAGGGAGCAGATATCATCTTCAACCTCTCTGCAAGCGACGAAGTGGTCAGTAAGCATCAGTATCTCTGCAGCCTCATTGCACAGCAGTCTGCACGTTGCATCAGCGGCTATGTATATGCTTCCTGTGGCTTTGGAGAGTCGTCACAAGACCTCGTCTTTGCAGGAAACGGCATGATCTACGAGAATGGGAAACTGATTGCAGAAGGCTGCCGATTCAATATGAAGGAACAGCTCGTCATTTCCGAAATCGATGTCGACTACCTGCGTTCTGCCCGTCAGGCAAACATCACCTTTGCCGACAGTCAGCTTAGCGCTCCTCAACCTACTATCATCGAGGCAGTATCTTATGATGCTTGGGACAACAACCCTACCCTCACCCGCACCATCGATCCAAGTCCGTTTGTACCGAAGGGCGATCTGCTCAATCAGCGGTGCGACGAAATCTTTGCCATTCAGGTAGCAGGTCTGGCAAAACGAATCGACCACATCAACGCCAAGACACTCGTTATCGGTATCTCAGGCGGACTCGATTCCACCCTTGCTCTCCTTGTTGCAGCCAAAACGATGGATAAGTTGGGTAGAAGCCGCAAGGACATCATCGCCATCACAATGCCAGGATTCGGTACAACCGACCGCACCTATAACAACGCACTCTCACTCATGCGCTCATTAGGAGTTACCCTGCGTGAGATATCTATCAAGGCGGCTTGCATCCAGCATTTCAGCGACATCAATCACGACATTAACGTCCACGATGTGACTTATGAGAACGGTCAGGCTCGCGAGCGTACACAAATTCTGATGGATGTAGCCAATCAGGAAGGCGGCATCGTAGTCGGAACAGGCGACCTCTCAGAACTCGCACTCGGATGGGCCACCTATAATGGTGACCACATGTCAAACTACGGTGTCAACTGCTCTATCCCCAAGACGCTCGTGCGACATCTCGTGAAGTGGGTGGCACAGACCAGTGTGGACGACGCATCAAAAGCCACACTCCTCGATATCGTCG
Organism: Bacteroidaceae bacterium; assembly: GCA_017615245.1. GTDB lineage: Bacteria > Bacteroidota > Bacteroidia > Bacteroidales > Bacteroidaceae > Colivivens. The sequence continues at coordinate 76,312 of JAGAAL010000043.1, read as the reverse complement.
ATACACCCATCAGTCCTGAGCTTATTCCTGCTGATGAAAACGGACAGATTAAGCAGAAGACCGAAGACCTCGTAGGCCCTTACGAGCTACACGACTTCTTCCTCTATCACTTCATGCGTAATGCATTCACACCAGCGAAGATTTACTTCCTCGCTCAACAGGCATTCCGCAACACTTACGACGATGAGACCATCATGAAGTGGTTGCGCACCTTCATCCGCCGCTTTTTCAGCCAACAGTTCAAACGCTCATGTATACCCGACGGGCCGAAAGTCGGTAGTGTGAGCCTCAGCCCACGTGGCGACTGGCGCATGCCAAGCGATGCTACTGCAACCGAATGGCTCAAGAATCTGGATGAGGCCACATCCTCACTTCCTCTGTTCTCTTAACAAAAAGACAGGTTCCTCTCTTAACCCCAACCATTATGGCAACAGTAGACGACAAGAAAATCATTTTCTCTATGGTCGGCGTTTCGAAGACCATTCAGCAAAACCAGAAACAAGTACTCAAAAACATCTACCTCTCCTTTTTCTATGGAGCCAAGATTGGCATCATTGGTCTTAACGGTGCCGGTAAATCCACCCTGATGAAGATTATCGCAGGAATCGACCAGCAGTATCAAGGTAATGTGGTGTGGAGTCCTGGATATACCGTAGGTTATCTACCACAAGACCCTCAGCTCGATGCCAACAAGACCGTAAAGGAGAACGTAATGGAGGGCGTACAGCATGTCTATGATGCCCTGAAGGAATATGACGAAATCAACGTGAAATTCGGTTTACCCGAATTCTACGAAGACCCCGATAAGATGGAGCAACTCATGACTCGTCAGGCCGAGTTGCAGGATATCATCGACTCCACCGATGCATGGAATATGGATAGCAAACTCGAACGCGCTATGGATGCGCTTCGTTGTCCTCCAGCCGACTGGGCAGTCACGAATCTCTCAGGAGGTGAGCGTCGTCGTGTGGCGCTCTGCCGCCTGTTGCTTCAAAAACCTGATGTACTTCTGCTCGACGAGCCTACCAACCACCTCGATGCCGAAAGCATAGACTGGCTTGAGCAACATCTCCAGCAATATGAGGGAACCGTCATTGCTGTCACCCACGACCGCTACTTCCTCGATGATGTGAGCGAATGGATTCTCGAACTCGACAGAGGTGAAGGCATCCCATGGAAAGGAAACTACTCATCGTGGCTCGAACAGAAAGCACTCCGCATGGCTCAGGAAGAGAAAACTGAAAGTAAACGCCGAAAGACACTCGAACGAGAGTTGGAATGGGTACGAATGGCACCAAAGGCACGTCAAGCTAAAGGAAAGGCACGTCTCAACTCCTACGACCGCCTGCTTAACGAAGACCAGAAAGAGCGTGAGCAGAAACTCGAAATCTTCATTCCTAACGGTCCCCGTCTTGGCAACAAAGTCATCGAGGCTGTTCATGTTGCCAAATCTTTTGGCGATAAAGTGCTTTTCCGCGACCTCAACTTCAACCTTCCGCCAAATGGTATTGTAGGTGTTATCGGTCCTAACGGAATGGGTAAGACGACCCTCTTCCGGCTCATTATGGGACTTGAACAGGTTGACGGAGGACAGTTCAATGTAGGCGAGACCGTCCGACTCAGCTATGTCGATCAACAGCATCAGGATATTATCCCCGACAAGAGCGTTTATCAGGTAGTAAGTCAGGGCAACGAAACCATCCGTATGGGTGGACGCGACATCAATGTGCGAGCTTACCTTAGCCGTTTCAACTTCAACGGAGCCGATCAGGAAAAACTCTGTGGCGTGCTCTCTGGCGGTGAACGCAATCGTCTGCAACTCGCTATCGCACTCAAACAAGAAGGCAACGTACTCCTACTCGACGAGCCGACCAACGACATCGATGTCAACACCCTTCGTGCTCTTGAAGAAGGACTTGACTCCTTCGCTGGATGTGCCGTTATCATTAGCCACGACCGATGGTTCCTCGACCGCATCTGTACCCACATCCTTGCCTTCGAAGGCAACGGAGAAGTATTCTGGTTCGAAGGCTCTTATACCGACTACGAAGCCAACAAAGCAAAACGTCTGGGACTCGAAGAGCCAAAACGTATTCGTTATCGCAAACTCATGGACGATTAACCCCTACACACCAACAAAATGACTACAAACAATTATATCGGAGATTCTGTTTTACGCCGCTTCAGTTTTTCAGTTTTTCATTTTTGCTGCTGTTCAATCCTTCTGCTCTGTTTTTCCTGTAGCAAGGACGACAGCACCAACATTATCTTCTCAGGCGTGACACTCGGCAAATATGAATCTCGCCTTGAAGTACCCAAACTCGCAGGAGGCGATAACCTGTTCATCCAGCATAGCGTCAAGTTAGGCAAAGATTCCGTCATGACCTACTGCCTTGAATACAATCCTGTCAAGAACCATTCACGCTGGGTTGCCTTTCGTTTCGACGGGCTGACACGCGATTTGGGAAGTGGACGTTCTAAAGATGCATGGGCCGACGATCCCAAACTACCTCAGAAATACAAAATTGGTTCAGGTTATTTCTCAGGCTACAGCCGCGGTCATATCTGCGCATCCTACGACCGTCAGTATAGCAAGGAAGCTAATCAGCAGACCTTCTACATGACCAATATGTCACCCATGCAGTCCAGTTTCAACAGCAACTACTGGACAGCCTTCGAGCAGTATGTACAAAGAATCGGACGTGACTCCAGCTTCGCAGATACCCTCTATGTCGTCAAGGGAGGCACCATCGACCAGACACAAGGCGTATCAAAAAGCAGCGGTGGAAAATCCATCGTCGTACCCAAATACTACTTCATTGCCCTCCTCCGATTCAAGGCTGGCAACTATAGCGCCATCGGTTTCTGGGTACAGCACAACAACCACGGCTACTCAGACAACAAATACGCACCAGAGAGTGTGGTGCGCGACAATGCAGTCAATATAGACGATCTGGAAGCTAAGACCGGCATCGACTTCTTCCACAACCTACCCAACCTCAAGGAAGATGCCATCGAAGGCGAGGATGTGGAAACCCTAAAAAAACTCTGGTTCTAAATACAAAATAAGAGGTACACCTCAATGGTATACCTCTTATTAACTTTCTGATGCTTACCTTATTACTTGAGTGAGTAAGTGTAAGGGTCCTTCTCGTCGCCAGTTTCTGCAACTGCAACTTTGTCCTCACGAAGCAACCAACCAAGACCAAGGTTAAAATCCTTTTCAGCCAATTTTGTAGACTTCTTGATTTGCTTGTAAGTCTGACCGTTGTTCTCAGCAAGTGCATTCCAAATTGTACCTGCGATGTTTCCTGCTTTTTCCTGTAACATAATCTTTTCTTTTTACCAAATTAATACATCAAAACCTAGGTGAAATTCCTTTTCACACTGCAAAGTTACATGTTTTTTCTCATTCTGCAAACATTTTTTAAGAAAAATGCACAAATTTTCTTACTTTTGTGTGCGAACACAGCGAAAACAGATTACGAAAGAGCAATGATAAGAAAAACAAGCTTTGCGGAAGGAGGGGGATTGGCTTGTTGCCTATCCCCCTTCTGAGCATTATCATGCTATTGCGGAAGGAGGGGGATTCGAACCCCCGAAACGGTTACCCGTTTACCGGTTTTCGAGACCAGCGCGATCGTCCACTCTGCCATCCTTCCAGTCTTCGTATATTGCTACTGCAGATTCTATCATCCGCAAGCAGGGACGTTTCTTATAGTATTCGGCTGTACGTTCGTCGGGCACAGACTCGATAGGTGCATCTTTTCGCAATCCGAGCAGTTCTGAACACTTGATGCTGCCGTGTTGTTCTCGGAACCGTGCAGCTAATTCTTGCACGATGTGATAGTTCTTCTGTTTCTGCTGTGGGTCGTTGGGTAAGGTCTGCCCTTCTTCAATCCCTACGAGCATGGCCATTCCACATACGGCTCCACAAGTTTCACGCATTCGTGCGATTCCTCCTCCGAATGAGGCTGATACGCGGAGAGCTAATTCGAGAGGCATTCCATAGTCTTCAGCATAAGCACAGAAGACTGATTGTGAACAGTTGAAGCCTTGCAGGAACAACTCTCTTGCACGTAATATACGCTCGTCTTTGGTCATCAGTTGTAGTCTTCGGGCGTGAAAGTGAACGTTGTAATCTCTTCTCCCGTATCTGGGTTATTGTAAGAGTAGACGATGTTCAAGCCTTCTTCCTTCACATGACGAAGATCAACGGAGTTGCGTACTGCTCCTAATAGCGTGGTATAAAGGTCATCGTATTTATCGACTATTTCGACCATAGAAGCAGAATCACTATGAATGGAATAATAATAGGTGATAGTGTTGCTGCCGTCGTTAGGACACACAAGGCTGTCGAGGAAGATGAGGTCGTCCCATTCTGCACGTGGACAGTTCTTCGCGGTGAACTCACGTGCTTCACGTTCGAAACGCTCTCGTTTGCTCTCCTGACAAGCGGTCAGTAGCAGCATTGCAATCATCATCAATAAAAGTGCTCGTTTCATGCGTTCTCTTTGTTTTGATCGATTCGACGTACGGCTTCAGCAAGTGCAATAGACAACTGGTCAGGACATGATGTTGTTTTCATGCCACACCTAATGCCTTGCAGGCGATTGATGACATCTTCCGCTTTCTGTCCGCGTACCAACTGGGAGATACCTTGTGTGTTGCCTGAGCATCCTCCAACAAAGTTGACATGCTGAACGATGTGATTATCGTCGACTTCCAACTCGATGGCTTGCGAACAGGTGCCGTGTGTATGATAAATAGCTTTCACCTTATATTAAATATACACTATTTGCCTATATTCATTCCTCCCCTCAGGGGCATTGCGAAATCGTAGCAATGCTTGCGACGACGGTGGGTTTATCCACCCAAAGGAGTTACGCAAAACGTTCCTTTAGGAGGGGGCCAATTATTTCATATTAGTATATACGTTCTGCACATCATCGAATTCCTCAAGACGCTCTACCATCTTATCGATAGTTTCACGCTGCTCATCAGTCACTTCCTTAAGGTCGTTAGGTACGTAAGTGAACTCGGCTGCTGTGATTTCGTACTGATGATCTTCGAGATACTTCTGAATCAAGGCAAAGCTCTTTGGGTCACCATAAATTGTAATGAGCGTCTCGTCCTTATCTTCATCGTACTCCTCATCGAACTCATCGTTGACTCCCAGGTCGATCAAGTCAAGAATCATCTCGTCCATATCGAGACCTTCAGGTTTCTTGAAGGAGAACATTGCATAGTGGTCGAACAGATAGGCCAAAGAACCCATCGTACCGAGTGTGCCGCTGAACTTATTGAAGATACTACGCACATCGGCTACGGTACGGGTGGTGTTGTCAGTAAGTGTATCAACAAATACTGCAACTCCATGAGGACCATATCCCTCGTAGGTCATCGACTTCCATGCAGACTTATCCTTACCGATTGCGTTCTTGATTGCGCGATCGATATTGTCTTTCGGCATGTTTTCATGACGGCAGGTAGCAATAATAGCACGTAAGTGTGCGTTGTTGTCGGGGTCTGGACCACCTTCTGCTACTGCGATTGCGATTTGCTTGCCAAGACGTGTAAATGTCTTTGCCATGTTGCCCCATCTCTTCAGTTTGCGGGCTTTTCTGAATTCAAATGCGCGTCCCATATTCTAATTTACTATTTAATTTTGACATAATTATTTCATTTTTACATTCCCCTTAAGGAGGCACAGGGAGTCTATTTTCCTCTCACTGTTGCTCCTGTAGCCTTCACGATAGCTTGCTCTATCTTACTCATAACAGCCTCGATAGCTTTGTCGTTGAGGGTCTTCTCTTCGCTCTGGAGGGTGAAGTTCACAGCATACGACTTCTTACCTTCTTCGAGGTTCTTGCCTTCATAGACATCAAATAAGCGTACGTCCTTGAGCAGTTTGCGTTCTGCGCTGTAAGCAGCTGATTCGATAGTTGCAAATTCCACATTCTTATCGAGCAGAAGTGCGAGGTCGCGACTTACTGCCGGGAACTTTGGAATATCATGGAAGCTGACAGTCTTACCCTTGATGAGCTTCATGAGGTTGTTCCAATTGATGTCGGCATAGAAGACTAATGCTTCGATGTCGAACTTCACGAGCTGCTTCTTGCTGACAATGCCGAACTGTGCAATGAGTTTACCGCCATGATTCGTAATCTTGGTCGACTTGGCCCATACATCGTTTGACTCTTCTGCAAAGATGAGCGCACCAAACGGAGTGCCGAGACGACGCAATACATTGAGCACATAAGCCTTCATCTCATACACGCTCGTTTCCTCGTCTACATGTGCCCAGTTTCCTGCAACACGCTTACCTGTGAGCCACAATCCGAGGTGATAGTCCTCTGAATACGGTGCAAGCACAGCCTTCGAAGTCTCAGCATTGCTGACCTTAATCTTCTCTTCTGATTTCTTAGCGGCATTGTAGTAGTAGCAGTTGCCGAATTCAAACAGACGGAGGTCTGACATCCGACGGTTGGTGTTATGACTGATGGTCTCAAGTCCTCCGAAAAGAAGGGTCTGACGCATCACGCCAAGATCCTGACTCAGCGGATTAATCAGCCGGACAAGGTTCTCTGCCTTGAATGCCTCCAATTCGTCATAATAGGAAGTCTTAGTGAGCGAATTGTTGAGGATTTCATTGAATCCGCAACCCACCAACTGTTCTGCCACCAAGTTCTGCAACTTATATGATTTGTCGAGTTCACCTTTTGTCGTCAAGGATGACTTCAACTGGGTTGGAATCTCCATGTTGTTGTAACCATAGACACGCAGCACTTCCTCCACGATGTCGCAAGGACGAGTGACATCCACGCGATATGCTGGTACATCCAGGGTGACAGTCTCTGCGGTCTCATTCAGCACCTTCATGCCCAAATCCACACAGATGGACTTGACGGTCTCTGCAGGGATTTCTTTTCCTGCAAGATCCCAAAGATACTTATATTCGAGTTCTACGGTTGCATTCTTTGGCAGGGTATCATTCTTCACATCGACGACATCCATTGCAATCTCACCACCAGCGAGTTCTTTGGTCATCAGGGCAGCCATCTTCACAGCGTAAACCTGACCTTCTGGGTCGATTCCGCGTTCGAAACGGAAGCTGGCATCAGTCTGAAGGCCGTGACGGCGAGCACTCTTACGAATCCATGTAGGATGGAAATATGCCGATTCAAAAAGCACATCCTTAGTGGTTTCGTAGGTTCCACTACCCTTTCCGCCAAACACACCGGCGATACACATCGGTTCCTCCGCGTTGCAGATAGCAAGGTCGCGGTCCGACAACTTATGTTCTACCCCATCAAGTGTAACGAACGGAGTACCTTCGGGCAAGGTCTTCACGACCACCTTCTGACCTTTAATCATATCAGCATCAAAACAATGTAGAGGCTGTCCGTATGCCATCATGATGTAGTTGGTAATATCAACAATATTGTTGATTGGACGCAAACCGATAACCGTCAAACGATCCTGCAACCACTTTGGTGATTCTTTCACTTCACAACCTTTGACCGATACAGCCACATAACGAGGGCAAGCATCCTGCTGCTCAACTTCGATAGCGATAGGCAGATTATTTGAATCGACCTTGAATGCATCTACATTGGGACGATGGAGGGCTGTCTGATAGCCGTTCTGACGAAGATAAGCGTAAAGGTCACGAGCCACACCCCAATGACTGCATGCGTCTGAATGGTTGGGGGTGATGCCGATACCTATGACATAATCGCTCTCAAGATTATAATACTTCGCTGCCGGAGTGCCCACAACAGCATCCTCTGGCAGTTCGATAATACCTGCATGGCTGGTTCCGATTCCGATTTCATCTTCAGCACACAACATACCGTTCGATTCAACACCCCTCAGTTTCGACTTCTTGATGACAAACTCCTTGTCGCCATCATAAAGTTTCGTCCCCAGTGTTGCTGCAATGGTCTTCAATCCCTGACGGCAATTAAGTGCTCCACACACAATCTGCTCAACACGTCCTTCACCTAAATCAACCGTACACACATGCATGTGGTCGCTATCGGGATGAGGTTCGCAAGTCAACACTTGTGCCACAACCAGTCCTACCAATCCGCCTTTCACCGTCTGTACTTCCTCAAGACTTTCTACCTCCAGACCCACACTGGTCAGCGCTTTCGATACTTCATCGGGAGTCAGGTCGAAATCGACATAATCCTTCAGCCACTTATAACTTACGTTCATATTTTTTTATTAATAAAAGTCGTCTTTTTCGTTTTCGGGATGCAAAGGTACAAAAAATTTACTATTTGACCATTTACTATTCGCCATTTTTTGCCAAAAAAAGACCATTGGCCATTAGGCTTTGTCCTATTTTCAATTCTTATCGTGTTTTTTTACTGATTTTATTTGTTCAGAAGAAAATAAATCTCTAACTTTGCAAGCAAGAACAACAAAAACTTTTTACAACAATTTTAAACTTTATGCTTATGAAGATTTTATTACCTATCAAAGCCTTGATGAGCGGAGTGTTATTAACGCTCGTCACAACGACAGCCTATGCACAGCTGTCGTCCAATCCCGACAAGTTTTTGGGCAACATCACCACACGTTATCAGGTTGACGTGAACGGTATTGAACCTTATTGGAAGATGTGGAACCAGATTACTTGCGAGAACGAATCGAAATGGGGTTCTGTTGAAGGTACACGCGGCAGTTTCAACTGGGGCTGCGACAACGCCGTCAACTATGCAAAAAACCACAAATTCCTCTTTAAGTTCCACGCACTCATCTGGGGTTCACAGTATCCTAACTGGCTGTCGAACCTTTCTGCTTCGGAGCGTTTCCAGGCTATCACCAAGTGGATGGATGCTGTCAAGAAGAAATACCCGAACCTCGAAATGATTGACGTTGTCAACGAGGCTATAGGTATGCACCAGCAGGGTAACCCAATGATGAGAGAGTCGCTGGGTGGCAGTGGAAAGACTGGCTATGACTGGCTTATCAAAGCCTTCGAGATGGCTTACGAGCGTTGGCCAAACGCCATTCTTATCTACAACGACTACAACTCATTAAATCCTAATAATGGAGATGTAGATACTTATATCGATTTGGTAAAGACTTTGCGTGACGCCGGTGCTCCTATCGATGCCTACGGAAATCAGTCACACGATGTGAACAACATCAGTGCAAGCACCTTAAAGTCAGTCATGGATAAGCAACAAGACGCACTTAGGATGCCTATGTACATCACAGAGTTGGATATCGACATCGAGGACGACACTCAGCAGAAGAACCAGTATCAGAGCATCTTCCCAATCATGTGGGAAGCAGAATACTGCGCAGGTATCACCATCTGGGGGTACATCCACGGAGCCACATGGGTAAGCAACTCTGGTATCATCAAGAACAACAAGGATCGCCCAGCAATGACCTGGTTGCGTGAATACATGAAGACAGAAAAAGCCATCAACGCCAAGAGTCCGCTCCCAGGTATGAAGAAGGAAGCATCGGTCTATATCAAACCTCAATCTATCAGTGCTACCCAGGGCGACCCAATGCCAATCACCGTACGTGCAAAACTGAAAACAAAGACCATCGACCACATCGACTTCTACGTAAAAGGTCAGCTCTACAAGACCCTAACCGAAGAACCATACGAACTGGAATACACCCCGGATGCAATTGGTACGTATGACCTGAAGGCTGTAGTCGTAGCTACCGATGGTAGTGAATACGAGCGTTATGGTGCCTTTACCGTCTATAAGCCACGTGCACCTTACAAGGAAACGAATCTCCCAGGTATCGTTCAGGCAGAAGACTATGACTCAGGTGCCGACGGAATTGCCTACCACGACAGCGATAACAACAACGAAGGTGATGTAAAGAACTACCGTACCGACGGAGGTGGTGTGGACCTCGTGAAAGGTAACGGCGGAACAGCTATCGGCTACACATCATCAGGAGAATGGCTCGAATACACCGTCAACGTACTCGAGGCTGGAGTTTATATCTATGAGGCAACCGTATCGTCTGGAACAACAGGTTCATCGTTCAAGTTGTCCCTCGTAAATGGTGACAAATACGAAGACCTCACCGACGTTATCTCTGTTCCTCAGACAGGCAGCAGCGACTGGAGCACCTACCGCACCGTCAGCGGACGCCTCCTCATTCCACTCCCAGAAGGCAAGCAGATTCTGCATCTCGACATCACAGGCAGCAGCTGTAACATCGATAAGATCAACTTCCGCCATGTTGACCTCAACGACGACATCCAACTCGAAATCACAGCCAATCCGGCACCTGCAACCATAGGCGAGCAGACCCTCATCACAATAAACGCTTCTGCACCTAACAGCACCATTGCCAGCGTGAAACTCTCGCTCAACGACAAGGTTGTAAAGACCTTCACCGAGCCTCCTTATGAGTACACCTACAAGCCAACATCTGTCGGCTCATACGAGTTCACCGCAGTAGCAGTTGATAGCGAGGGTAAGGAGTCCAACATCGCATCCTACGTGCTGAAAGTTCAGAACAAACGTACTCCATACAAGACCGTCAACATCCCAGGTATCTTCGAAGCAGAAGACTTCGATAAGGGTGGCGAAGGCTTTACTTTCCACGATTCCGACTCAAATGACGAAAGCGGTTCAGGCTATCGTACCGACAACGAAGGCGCAGAAATCGTTACAGGTAACGGCGGTTATGCACTCGGCTACACCACATCAGGCGAATGGTACGAATACACCGTCAATGTTCTCGAAGCAGGCACCTACACTTACAAGGCAACCGTTTCGTCAGGCAACAGTTCATCTTCATTCAGCCTGAGCCTCGTCGAAGGTGAAGATCTGACAGAACTCGCATCCATCAGCGTACCACAGACAGGCGACAACGACTGGGGAACCTACAAGGTTGTTGAAGGCGAACTCAATCAAGAATTGGCAGCAGGAAAGCAGATTCTGCGTATCACCATTGGTGGCGCATACTGCAACATCGACAAGATTGAACTGATCTGCACTTCTTCAGGCATCAACGACATCACCAATGCCAACACGCAGCTAAAGCAGTTGTACAACATCGCTGGTCAGCGTCTCAATGGTTTGCAGCGCGGCATCAACATCGTTGATGGTAAAAAGGTACTCGTTAAATAAATAATAAGGGCTAATACGGCATACCACTAATGCTCACGATTCTCCCACGGTCTTCGGGCTGTGGGAGTTCTTTATTTTTGTCCCCTGCTAAGACAGCAAAGTTGAGGGGAGGCTGTAGCCCCAACGGGGCAACAAAGTATCACATGAAATGTTAATCATTAACTAAATAATTGGCTGGCAGCACCACATTCTTTTTCTTGACCGGCATCAACTGTCAGCAGGTGTTCACTTGCAGAAAATAAGAAAAAAATGCCGCCGTCTGCGAAGACAGCGGCTTTTTTGATGTTAAACGGTGATGTGATGATTTTATCGAACTAACATCTTTTTGCCATTGATGATATAGATGCCCCTCAAGCCTACCCCTTGCCCCTCCCTCAAGGGAAGGGTATTAGTATTCAAGTGCATTCCACTGAGGTTGTAGCCCTGGCTTCCTCCCTTAAGGGGGGACGGGAGGGAGGCTATTCCTGTATCGGGTGAGACGTATGTGGCTTTCACGCTATAGGTTACGGGGAAGGGCATCTTGCCGTATGAGATGACCATCTGGAGTTCGAACACCTTTTCTGCATGATTGTAGAACGCAGAGAAACTAGTGCCTTTGATTTGCTTCTCGTCTCCATCGACCACTACTGTCTCTTCGAAGGTTTGTTCAGCGAAAGTGGCATTACGGGTGGTGTAATCCATCGAGAACTGAGCACCATGAATGGTGAACGAAGGGATAGTGAGATTCATCGCCTTATAGAACATCGCAGGGATGGTGATGTCGGCATCGCTTGTGCTGTTCATCTGGAAAAGGATGGTGTCGTTGTCATTGTCCTGCCACGCATCCATTGCGGCGACACCAAAAGTGGAAGGACCTGCGAATTTCATTACTCCATGCGACTGGGCACGCATCGCAGAAACACTAAAAACAATCATTAAGATGGTAAATAATACTTTCTTCATAATACCTATTGATTTATATATTGAGTTTCAAATCTATTCCCATTTGGAAGGGTTTTCCATGTTGTTCGAATCCGCGCCCTGCACTCTCGAAATAGAAGGTGTTGAAGCGTTTCCCTGTGAGGTTCCGTCCCCAGAGCATCACAGAGAGGCGTGAGGTTTCAAAAGAGAGACGAGCACCAAGCTGTGCATAGAAGGGCTGCTGATGGCTGTTGCTTTCCGTCCAGTAGATGCGGCCAGTACCTGTATAATTGAGACCCAGAGACCCCTTAGCCCCCCTTAAGGGGAATGAATAGGCGACATCGAGGTTGAAGGTGTGCATAGGGACGAAGGGGATGTAATTACCAGTGTAGTCTTCTCCGACTCCTCCATCGTAATCTGTAAAGGTTGCATGTGTGTAGCCATAATTGCCGATGAAGGTCAGATGGCTGTCAGGCATCCAACGCAACGATGTTTCGAATCCATAGCTGCGACTACGACCAGCATTGACCATCTTACGTCCCAATCCTGAATCAGCAAAACGTGCAATCTGTTGGTTACGAGTCAGCATGAGAAAAGTTGCAGCATCAATCTGGAGGGTGTTGTCAAGTAATGTGAGATGGGTTCCGAGTTCGTAGTTCCAGGAATACTCGGGCTTATAGACCACCTGGTCGGTTGTTGGAGTGGCGAACTGCGGCATATTCTCATCCATGATACCGCCTACCATATCGGGCACGAAAGCTGGCATCGAAGGAGTTGTGGCAGCAAGTTCTGCCAGATAGCCTTTCACGCCTTGTTTGATGCCATCCATCATATCCACACGCAGGGCACCTTGCAGCAAATCAGAGAACATCTGCAGGTTATAACCACCTGAACGCTGGCCTTCAGAGAGGGAGAAATATAGGCAGCCCCTCTCCATCTCCCCCGAGGAGGAGGGTACAGACCACTTAAGAGTGAATTTTGGCAGGAGTCGCACATATTCGTTCTGAAGGATACCGCTATAGAGCAGGTGTGAGGACAACTGCTGCAAATCGACCGCCATCTTCGGGTTGGTAGGATTGGGCATACGGAATCCGTAATCGACATCAGCTGGGGCATGATAGTCCATCGACAGGTGCTCGTAGTCAAGACGCAGCCCAAGCGTTGCTGAGAAGCGGTCGGAGAAGTTCAGCGTCGACTGATGAAAAGCCGCAAGACCAAGGGTTGGGGTCTCAAAGTTGTTACCCATCAGCAGGTCGTCACCACGGAAATTAACTCCCATCGAGGTGAATCCCATTGCCTGAAGCATATTGATATTGTTGACATCGGGCAGATTCCGATTGATGTTGCCTTCCAACCAACGCAAACCGTCATCGTAGAAATGGACAGGTGCTTCGGTATGGAGTGTCTGATACATCAGATTGAGGCCAAAGAGCCAATCCCAACTAAAAGTTGAAAGTTGAGAGTTGAGAGTTGAAAGTTTGGACTTGAAGGTCACTTCTTCCGTGAGGGTATTGATACGCTGACGCTGTTCAAGCGTATAGATGTCAGGGCTCAGGAAGTCCTGATCGAGATGCATGCAGTCGTTCAGGTTCTGGAAACCCGTCACTGCATTCATCTGCCACTTGGAGGTCTGGTATTCAGCATTCAGACCTGCATTGAGAAGTCCTCGACGATAGCTGCTCTCGCGATTATTGGAAATCTTGCCTATCAAATCAGGATACTGCTCCGCACCGCTGACAGTACCAGTATAATAATAAGGATAAGCACCCTCGTCGCTGTAGTCGTAGTTGAGGTTGAAATCGAGTTTCCAGCTATCCGAAGGAAGCCAGATGCCTCGCAGACGTCCCCCACCCGACTTCATCTGATCGGCACGTTCGTGCGTATAGTCGTTCTTGAAGAAACCACGGCTACCTTCGTAATAACCACCTGCCGAGAATGCAAACACATCGCTGATGCGATGATAATGTGTCAGGGAGATATTGTGGTGATTGTCTTTCGTCGCGAAACCTAACTTCACATCCGTACCCGTACCATAGAATGGATTACGAGTATGCACGCGAATCAATCCGCCCATTGTGTTACGTCCATAAAGTGTACCTTGGGGACCTCGCAACACATCCACCCGTTCGATATCGTAGAAATTGAAGTCGAATGCCGACTTGTCGACATACGGAATATTGTCCACATAAAGTCCTACCGCTGGAGTATTGATGCGCGACCCCACCCCACGAATATAAACGGCACTCGTCAGGCGGCTACCATAGTCGGGAATGTAGAAGTTCGGAACGATGGATGAGAGGTTTTTCAAAGAATTGATGCGGTTGTCAGCCATCTGTTGCGCTCCTATCAACGAAACAGATGAAGGTTGCTGACGCATGTCGCCCGATTCCTTTGGCATAGAGATAACAATCTCCTGCAACCCTATCACTCGTGAGGTATCGATGTCCTCAGCCGAGACAGATAAGGTCGGCAACAAACACACTATCAACAACAAATACTTTCGCATATCCTATCAATCTTTAAAAAATCAGCTGCACTTCTATACACAAAAAGCACCTTTGCTGATTTCGGCTGCAAAGGTACGACTTTTCTACAAAAGAGAATAGGACTATCGAAAAAAAAATTAGGACAAATCAATCATCCTTGTCGATTTATCTGTGCTTTATATGCCGTAGGAGTAACACCTACATACTGACGGAAGAATCGTGAGAAATACGACTGGTCGAGCATTCCTACCCGCTCTGCCACCTCTACAATCGAGAGGTTGGTTTCGTGCAACAGGTACTTGGCATAGTTCACTCGTGAAATCCTCACCCAATCAGAAGCCGTCTTGCCTGTCTTCGTACGAACCACCTTGTTCAGATGATTGGGAGTCACACCATAGCGTGCAGCATAATCGGCAATCGGCAGGATAGGTTGTGAGCGGTCAAACACATCATCTACAAATCTCGATACCACCTTATTAATACTATCGTCATCAGCTGTATAATCCTCACTCAGGAGGCTGATGATAAAATCGAGTGTGAGTTGCGCCGTATGGGGTTGACGAGCCGAGTGGAACAGCTTCTCCATCGAAGCACGAAACAAATCGGCATTCTCATCTGCTATCTTCACCTTCACAACATGCTTGGTCAACAGGATTTCGTTCGAAGGATTCAACAGGAAATCCTCGTCAAATCCACCCATAAAACCTTCAGTCGAGTCGTACCACTTCACACCATAAGGCATACGAGGGGGAATCAACAGGAAAGTGCCGCCATCCAACAGACACGAGTCTTCGCCTAACTCCACCAGCACCTCTCCTCGTTTCAGGAACAGAAACGAATACGACTGCCTAACCGCCTGAGGTATAGGAGGAGCCACCACATATCCGTCCGTGTTGAGCGGATGAATCACGAACGTGGGCGACTGATGTTGGTGGGGGTTGTGCATACGATTATTTCTTTATCTTGACACTTACTGGATGTTCCAAATTTTCTTTCCACCCAGGCATCGCTGCAAACCACGCTGGGCCATCATGATAGCCTTCTGGTGCATCAAGTGTTGCAAAACGCTGAGCGATATACAGGTCGACAGGCTTCTCCTTATCGGCACAAAACGCCACATAGTAGTGTAGCGAGGTCAGACCTCGCGCACCAAGCACAAACAGGTAGTTGAGGTCGGCTTCTGGAGTCGCCTTGATGTATTGCTTGGGCACATAAACTGCCAATCCTACCGCCTCAGGAGGGAACTGCTCTTTCTTACCCATCTCTGGGTAATCACTACCCCACGATGCCCAAATAATGCCTTCACCCTCCTTATGCATATATCCAGCAGGATGTTCCCCTATCTTCTGCACACCTGTAACAAAGGTTTCATTCGTAAGCGGACGGTCGAACTCGATGCGCACCTCACAGTCTCGATGCCATGCATAAAGAATGTAGTACTGACACATGTTGAGACCATTCCACCCGATATCCTTCACTTCCACGATGGTGCGCAGCGGACCTGCTGCCACGATACGTTGTCCACGCGTCTTGACAGGTTCGATATTGGTAGGAGCCGTACCGTCCCATCCCTTGAACGAGCCGCATCCGACTGAGTTACCTGCCCACAGGACATCATTGCCAAAGCCTTGCTTCATCTGCTCAGGAGTGGTGTAGAAGTTCGTCTGCGCAAGTTCCAGTTGGCGGTTCTTCTTGCCGTAGATATCGATGTTCTGACGCTGGTCGAAATAGATGCGGAAACCACAGAGTTCGTTCTCGAAGGCTGCTCCATGATGGTAGAGGTCGTTATAGAGGTAGCTGTCGCCAGGAGCTTCTAGGGCTGTGATGAGCGGATGATTGTCTTTCTTGTCCTCAAGCATCATGTCGGCATACACCCATCTACGATCTCCAACACTTGTCGGCTTTCCGAACTCATCATCACCTGACAAGTCATCGAACAACTCGATGGTGTAATCTGCAGACGCATTCGCTTTTACTTCTGCCATAAACACCAATTCATCTACCCGCTGGTCACCATTCCAATCGTCAAGTTGGGAAACGACCTGAAGCACTTCCACCTTGTCTATCCGTCCTGAATGATTTCCACAAAAGACGGTAGCCGACTGCACTTCGAAATTCAATCCTGGCACATCTTTCAGTTTGATGACGACAGGTTCGTATCGTTTTTCCTGCGTCCAATTGTTGGTAACAGACACATGAAATTGTAGCGATTTGGCTTGAAACCCCATCGCTACAATCATCAATATCATGGTGAAAAGATGTCGCATAGTTTTCACTCTTCAACAACCTCTTCTGCAGGTTCTGCAGGAGCCTCTTCACGCTTCTTTGCGAGATATTCAGGAAGGTTCAATCCTGCCTGATTGAACAGGTCGTTGAGTGGAGGAACGCTCTTCATCAATCCTGAGATGAAGTTAGCCGTAGAGCCTTTTCCGTCTGCTCCGTTGCCACTATCCCAAACTGTTACATGGTCGATATTTATACCCTTGATAGCATCAACCTGAGTACGTACGAGGTCTGGCAGTTTCTCGATGAGCAGCAACTGATAAGCCTTGTCAGCATCACCGCCAGCTGCCTGAACCATCTTGTCGTAACCAGCTGCCTGCTTGGTCAGCATCTCAAAGTAACCCTTTGCCTCTGCCTCCATCTTAGCGAAGATAGCATCAGCTTCACCTTTCGCTCTTACGCGAGCCTTCTCAGCTTCTGCCTCAGCCTCGATGATACGACGTTTCTTTTCGATTTCCTGTGCTACGAGCACGTTAGCTGCCTGCGTTGAGCGCTCACGTTCAGCACGCGCATCTTCCGCCTCTTTCTCTGCTGCGTATGCCTCTTGCAAAGCACGAGCACTTGCAACCTTCTCAGCTGCGTTTGCCTTACGTTGAGCTTCTGCCTCAGCCTCACGACGAACAGCATCAGAGTTAGCGATTTCAATCTTGGCTTCGTTCTCACCCTTTACTGCAAGAGCGTTAGCCTCACTGGTACGGATACGGGTTTCACGCTGAGCGTCAGCCTTACCGATTTCTCCGACCTTATCCTGCTCAGCCACACGAACCTTTGCTTCGTTGATGGCCTTTGCTGCAGCTTCACGTCCGAGAGCCTCGATATAGCCGCTCTCGTCCTTGATATCCGTCACGTTCACGTTTATAAGTCGCAAACCTATCTTCTTCAATTCCACCTCCACGTTGGCACTGATAGCCTCGAGGAATTTATCACGGTCGTTGTTCAACTCCTCGATACTCATCGTAGCAATGACCAGACGGAGCTGTCCGAAGAGGATATCACGAGCGAGTTCCTGAATCTGTCCTGGAGTCAAACCCAACAGACGTTCAGCAGCTGCGGTCATATATTCAGGGTCGGTAGATATACCCACCGTGAATCGGCTTGGTACATCGACACGGATGTTCTGCCGAGAAAGTGCGTTAGTCAAGTTGGCATCGATACTGATAGGAGTCAGGCTCAAGTAAGCATAGTCCTGAATGATAGGCCATACGAACGTACCGCCACCATGAATACACTTGGCCGAACCACGATTGCCTGTGGTTCCGTACACTACAAGGATTTTGTCAGAAGGACAACGTCTGTATCGATTGATAATCGATATAAACAGGAATACAGCTACTACGATTGCTGCAATGATTAGATAAAAACTATTTCCCATCGTTTCAATTTTTATAATTTACAATTTATAATTAAGGTCACGCCTTCTCCACCTTCACCGTTTCGTTATCGATGATTTCTACAATCTTCACTTTGGCACCAGAAGGAATGTCCTCACCATCAGTGAACGCATCGAGTTCGTGTACAGATCCGTTCTGGCTCACCTGCACCTTACCCTTACCGCTTCCAGTTGCTGGGATGCGGAGGTACACACTGACGATAGTATCCTTCACCTCGTCAATCTTGAATGCACCATTATGTTCCAATTTTTTCGTCTGCTTAAAGATAACCACGAAGATGCCGATAAACAGACAACCCACGATAAATGCAACCAAAATCAGCAGAATAGGACTGGAAATCGAGTTGTAGAAGCAAACACCTGTCCAGCCGAATCCCACAAGAAAACCTATGAAGTTTTTAATGGTAAAGAGGTTCATACCTCCACCCAAGTCCATCGTGTTAGCCCCATCGAAGTCCACATCCATGTCACTTGAGTCCATACCAATGAGCGTCAGCACCATCTGAACAATGAATATCAGCGATGCAACTACAGCACAACCCCAGAAAAGCTGGAGCAACAATGGCATTTCGCCATACAATGTAAATAAATCACCCATATTCTATTCTTTTTGATAATTACCATTCAACATTTGCATATCATTCAGTTTCTTCTCCGCTGTATCACCAACTATCAACAAGATGATTATAGTCCAAAACCAACCAATAATCAGGGAGATGACAAACCACAACAGTCCACTACGTCCTCTCTTACGAGCCATGAAGAAAGGAATAAGACAAATAAGCACATGCACAATAAACAGAACTATACCGATTATCACGATAACGCCTATACCCAATCCGGCAATAATGCCATCGGACGAAAACATACCATCAATATTCTCCATAATAATCACTTTAAATTTACTCGGCAAATTTACACATTATTTTTATTATTACCAAACATTTGACGCACTTTCTTAGTAGAAACTACAAAAATAAAGAAATATTTTCAATTTAGTAAGTAAAGAGTCAAGTAGACTTTCACTATAGCAACCGTGAACAAGTACTCCAGCACACCACCAAGACGGTACCCCTACAACCACGACAAATCCTCCCATTAGTGAAATAAGCATGGAGACGACTATTACTTTTTGTCATAAAGCAACACAGGTTGACTCTTTCCAGAAAGTGTTGACAATGATGAAAATGAGTGAAAAATTTGGCAGAATGAAAAAAAAGTTGTAACTTTGCAGGGTGAATAATCAAATCCTTTTGGGAAATGGTTAAAAGAAGAGCAATAAAAATAGAACATACATCATATCAAGACAACAATCATAAACAAACAACAAGATGAAAAAATATTTGATTGGAGCCATTGTGCTCATCGCAGTAATAGTAATGGTAAAGACGGTTCCCGACAAGAAGGTCCACAAGAAGGTCATGATGGAAGCCGTAAAAGAGTATGTCGACGAAGAAGCCACAAAACTAGGACTCGGCGACGATGTGCTGTCGAATCTCGGCAAGGGCATAGTCAACAAAACCGTTGAAGTGGCGCTGAACTCAAAACTCGAGGTAGACAACTATCTGCTTTTCAATATGACCCACGTGGAACTCGATGGTGAAAACCAAATATTATCACTAGGCATACTAGGCCATGTATTCACCTTCGACAAGGAGATGTTGCGCGACGCACTCGAATCTTCTGCGAAAGAAAAGCAGGAACAAAAAGACGAGCGTAAGGCAGCCAAGGAAGCCGAAAAAGAGGCTAAGAATCTGGAGGAACAACTGAAAAAAGAGCAGAAACGCCGCGAAAAGGAAGCCCGCAAGGAGCAGAAGCGCCGCGAGAAAGAAGCTCGCAGGGAGCAAAAACGCCTCGAAAAAGAAGCCAAGAAAAAGCAATAGCTCCCTTTCTTCTGACAATCTTCTGGATAGGGTTTACACCCTATACTTTATTTTTTTGTCCCATCGGGACTTTTAAACGTATAGCAATTGGTATTTAAAGTGGTTAAGTGTTTAGTTGTCTCGATTGACAACTGCACTTATCAAATTGCATATTTTGTGTATAATTAGTTTGTACAATTTTGGAATTATCGGAAGAAAAGCAATGCTTTTCAGAAAATCGTTGTAACTTTGCACATTGGTGCGCGTATGAAACAATACAACACTACATTCACTGGATTTATTTTTCAGAAAAAAACTTTATACATTTTTATTTTTTAACTAAGTATGGCAAACAAAGAAAAACTCTTTTCAGAGTTTACCGCCCCTACCCGTCAGGAATGGATTGACAAGATCATCGTTGACCTGAAAGGTGCGGACTTTGAAAAGAAAATGGTATGGAGAACCAATGAAGGATTCAACGTGCAGCCATTCTACCGCAAGGAAGACCTTGAGGGACTGAAGACTGTTGACTCACTTCCTGGTGAATTCCCATTTGTGCGTGGTAACAAGAAGGACAACAACCTGTGGTATGTCCGTCAGAACATCGAGGTAACTGATGTGAAGGAAGCCAACCAGAAGGCACTCGACATCCTGATGAAAGGTGTGGATTCGCTGGGATTCCACTTCCCTGGCGACAAGGTAAGCAAGGAAACCATCGAAGGACTGCTTGAAGGTATCGAACCCGAGTGTATCGAGCTGAACTTCCGCACTTGTCAAAGCAAGTGTGTGGAACTGGCAAAGATTCTTGTGGCTTACTTCACGGCAAAAGGTGCTGACCTCACAAAATGTGTAGGAAGCATCAACTTCGACCCAATCGAGAAGATTGTGAAAGTTGGCAAGCCTGCTGCTGATAAGATTGCCCAGGGTAAGGAACTCATCGAGGTGCTTGAGGCGCTGCCTAAGTTCCGTTGCATCTGTGTCGACTCTGTTGACCTCTGCAACGCAGGTGCTTACATCTATCAGGAGCTTGGTTACGCACTCGCTTGGGGAAATGAATACATGCAGCAAATGGTCGATGCAGGTGTTCCAGCCGACGTGGTTGCAAAGAAAATCAAATTCAACATGGGCATCAGCGGCAACTACTTCATGGAGATTGCCAAGTTCCGTGCTGCTCGTCTGCTGTGGGCACAGATTGTAAGCCAATACAAACCTATGTGTCAGCATGCCGACAAGTGTCCGAACCACACTCCAGAAGGCGAATGCCGTTGTGCATGTAAGATGAACGTATGTGCTACCACCACCACTTACAACATGACAATGTTCGACAGCTACGTAAACCTGCTCCGCAGCCAGACAGAAGCAATGTCGGCTGCTTTGGCTAATGTAGATTCTATCGTAGTCACTCCGTTCGACAAACCATACGAGACTCCTAACGACTTCTCTGAGCGTATGGCTCGCAACCAGCAGTTGCTGCTGAAGGAAGAGGCTCACTTCGACAAGATTGTCGACGTAGCAGGCGGTTCGTACTACATTGAACACCTCACCGTAGCAATCGCCGAGCAGGCTTGGAAGCTGTTCCTCGACGTAGAGAACGACGGTGGATTCCTGGCTCAGGCTCTCGCAAGCAAGGTACAAGACACCATTAACGCTACCAACGTTGCTCGTCATGGTAACGCAGCTAAGCGTAAGGAGTTCATCCTCGGAACCAACCAGTTCCCTAACTTCACAGAGACAAGCGAAGGCAAGAAGCCTGCAAGCCCATGCTGCCATTGCTGCTCAGACGAAACTACTGAAATCCACAAGTTGGAAGGCAGCCGTCTGGCAAGCGAGTTCGAAGCACTGCGTCTGGCAACAGAGGGTGCAAAGAAGCAGCCTATCGCCTTTATGCTCACTATCGGTAACCTGGCTATGCGTCAAGCTCGTGCTCAGTTCTCATGTAACTTCCTCGCAGCTGCAGGCTACAAGGTGATCGACAACCTGGGCTTCCCAACTGTAGAAGAAGGTGTTGAGGCTGCTATGAAGGCAAATGCCGACATCGTGGTACTCTGCTCAAGCGATGATGAATATGCAGAATATGCTATCCCAGCATTCAAGGCACTCAACGGTCGTGCCATCTACATCGTAGCAGGTGCTCCTGCTTGTATGGAAGACCTCAAGGCTGCTGGCATCGAGAACTACATCCATGTTCGCAGCAACCAGCTTGAGACACTGAAAGAATTTAATAAAATGTTGAATATCTAAAAAGTAAGGAGTATGAGACAGACATTCAATAACATCGATATTTATGCTGGCATTCAAGCAAAGAATGGTCAGCAGTGGCAGAAAGACAACGAGATTACTGCCAACTGGAGAACTCCTGAACAGATAGATATTCAGCCTGTTTATACCAAGGAAGACCTCGAAGGTATGGAGCACCTCGACTTCGCAGCAGGTATCCCACCATTCCTCCGCGGTCCTTATTCAATGATGTACCCCTTCCGACCATGGACCATCCGCCAATATGCAGGATTCTCGACAGCAGAAGAGAGTAATGCTTTCTATCGTCGTAACCTCGCATCAGGACAGAAAGGACTTTCGGTAGCGTTCGATCTCCCAACCCACCGCGGCTACGACCCCGATAACGAGCGCGTAGTTGGTGATGTAGGTAAGGCAGGTGTGAGCATCTGTAACCTTGAGAACATGAAACGACTCTTCGAGGGTATTCCACTCGCCAAGATGTCCGTATCAATGACCATGAACGGTGCCGTACTTCCTATCCTCGCCTTCTACATCAACGCAGGTTTGGAGCAAGGCGCACAGCTCGAAGAAATGGCAGGTACCATCCAGAACGATATCTTGAAGGAATTCATGGTGCGTAACACTTACATCTACCCACCAGCCTTCTCTATGAAGATTATTGCTGATATCTTTGAGTTCACTTCACAGAAGATGCCTAAGTTCAACAGCATCTCCATTTCAGGCTATCACATGCAGGAAGCAGGTGCAACAGCCGACATCGAGTTGGCATACACCCTTGCCGACGGTATGGACTACCTCCGTGCAGGTGTGAACGCAGGAATCGACATCGACGCCTTCGCACCACGTCTCTCCTTCTTCTGGGCAATCGGTATGAACCACTTCATGGAAATCGCCAAGATGCGTGCAGGTCGTCTGCTGTGGGCAAAGATCGTGAAGAGTTTCGGAGCCAAGAATCCTAAGTCTATGGCACTGCGTACCCACTCGCAGACATCAGGATGGTCGCTCACCGAGCAAGACCCATTCAACAACGTAGGTCGTACTTGTATCGAAGCAATGGCTGCTGTATTGGGACACACCCAGTCGCTCCACACCAACGCCCTCGATGAGGCAATCGCCCTGCCTACCGACTTCTCAGCACGTATCGCACGTAACACCCAAATCTATATCCAGAACGAGACAATGGTCTGCAAGCAGATTGACCCTTGGGCAGGCAGCTACTATGTAGAGACCCTCACTAACGAACTCGTGGAGAAAGCATGGGCACACATCCAGGAAATCGAGAAGCTCGGCGGTATGGCTAAGGCTATCGAGACAGGTTTGCCAAAGATGCGTATCGAAGAGGCTGCAGCACGCACCCAGGCACGTATCGACTCAGGCACACAGACCATCGTGGGTATCAACAAGTACCGTCTTGACCACGAAGACCCAATCGACATCCTCGAAATCGACAACACAGCCGTACGTAAGCAGCAGGAAGAGTCGCTTGCAAAGGTACGCGCCAGTCGTGACGAAGCTGCTTGCAAGGCTGCATTGGCAGAGATTACCAAGTGTGTACAGGAATTCAAGGACGGCAAGAAGAGTGAGAACAACCTCCTCGACCTTGCAGTCAAGGCAGCTGGTCTGCGTTGTACCCTCGGCGAAATCTCCGATGCATGCGAGGCAGTTGTAGGACGTTATAAAGCAATCATCAGAACAATCAGCAACGTGTATAGTTCAGAAAGTAAGTCAAGCGACATGTTTGCACAGGCATGTAAGATGACAGAAGAATTTGCACAAAAGAACGGACGTCGCCCACGTATCATGATCGCCAAGATGGGTCAGGACGGACACGACCGTGGTGCAAAGGTATGTGCAACCGGATATGCCGACTGCGGATTCGACGTCGATATGGGACCACTGTTCCAGACACCAGCCGAGTCAGCACGTCAGGCAGTAGAAAACGACGTAGACGTATTGGGTGTCAGCTCACTTGCAGCAGGTCACAAGACCCTCATTCCACAAGTGATTGCCGAACTCAAGAAACTGGGACGCGAGGACATCCTCATCACCGCAGGCGGTGTCATCCCAGCACAGGACTACGACTTCCTCTACAAAGCAGGTGTAGCCGCTATCTTCGGTCCTGGTACACCTGTCAGCAAGTCTGTGATTGAGGTGATGAAGATTCTCAACGAAGACTGATTTGACCAATAAGAACGAAAAGAGCGGTACATATACCGCTCTTTTTTTGTTTCTACAAAAAAAATTGGTACTAATCGTTTGGAGAATCATCTTTTTTTATTAACTTTGCACGATAATCAAAAGTAAAAGATAATGACGAAAGCAAATACAGCAAAACAACGCAAAACGGAAATGCGGAATCCTGCCAAGCAAACCAAAGCCAATCAAACGCCAAAACTCCTTATGGAAGGGAAATGGCTTCCTGTCATCTACGCAGTATTGTTTGCGGTCTTTGCCTGCTATATGTTGGGCATCAAGAACGCTGACTACTTCTATGCAGCTCAAGAGCATTCTCTCTTCCTGTACGACAAATCGTTCTTCGATATGCTGATGGTGAAACCTGGTGCGCTGATGACTTATCTGGGTTGCTTCTTCACTCAGTTCTTCCATGAACCAGTCACGGGTGTATGCATCCTCATTGCTATCTGGCTCATCACTTACGTCCTCACTATCAAGGCCTTTAAGCTCAGTGGCTGGTGGAGTGTATTGGCACTTCTACCTATCGGCGCCCTACTCTGCTCTGAGACGATTATCGGCTATTGGCTCTATTACAACAAGAATCAAGGCTATTGGTTTGCTCCAAGCATTGCCCTGATGATTAATATGCTTGCCATCTGGCTGTATCGCTGTTTCAAGGACCTCAACAAGTGGGCAGAGCTGGGTATGATCATCTTGTGGTGTGTCGTTGGCTATTGGGCAACTGGTTGGTTGGGACTGGCTACCACCCTCGTGATGGGTCTGACTGGCATCACCAAGGCTCCCAAGAGTCGCATACTGCCTTTGCTGACAGCCATCATCTGTATTGTTGTCATTCCTCTCATTGCCTACCAGTATTATTCACAGATGCGTATCGATGATGCCTGGTGGGTGGGAATGCCTATCTTCGAGACAGAAAACGTGGATGCTACACGTCCCTGGTATCCGTTTATTGCCCTTATCGTCATTCTCCTCGTACTTGGTACACTCTCATTTACTGCCAAGAAGAACATCTTGCTGAAATCGAAAGAAGCATTCTTGCTAATCGGATTGCAACTGATGTGCCTGATCGCGATTGTGGGATGCGAACTGAGTGCCGACTTCGATGACTACAACTACCACGCAGAGTTCCGCATCTATCGTGCCATTGACGAGAACAGATGGCAAGATGCTCTTGACGAAGTGAGTGCATTGCCTAACGACCCGACGCGTGAAATCATCATGTTACGAGATATTGCCTTGTTCCATTCTGGCAAGATTGGCGACTATATGTTCAAGTACAACAACATGAGCATCCCTCCCTACGTCTACGACTCATTGGACGTGCACATGGCTCAGACGAACTCTCCGCTGGTGTATCTCAACTATGCCCGTTTGAACTTTGCCACACGCTGGTCGATCGAGAATGGTGTGGAACATGGATTCTGTATCGACAATTACAAGATTATGACTCGTTGTGCCCTCGTGGCAGAAGAATATGAGTTAGCTCGCAAATATATCAACATCCTGAAGAAAACCCTATATTACAAGGAATGGGCAGAACGATACGAGCCGATACTCGATAATCCGAAACTGCTTGAGAAGACGCCCGAACTATCGTTCATCAAAGAGTATTACCGTCATTTCCACAATATGCTTGATTCAGACGAAGGCCTTGTAGAAATGTATCTGCTCAACTACTTCAGCAATACGATGAACAAAGATAGCAAGCAGTTGCAGGAAACAACCCTATTCTTTGCCGTACAGAGTAAGGACATCGAGAAATTCTGGCCTCGATTCTTCCTCTATGCACACCTCCATCCAGGTGAGCCGATGCCTATCCACTATCAGGAAGCTGCCTATCTCTATGGTAACCTAGAGCATCAAGTCGACATCAGTACTCTGCCGTTCGACAAAGACCGTATTGTCAACCGCTATGCATCGTTCCAACAAATCTCCAACAGCTATATTCAACAAGGAAAGAGTGCGGAGGAAGTGGGTGAACTAATGAAACCAGCCTATGGTGATACCTTCTGGTGGTTCTACTTCTTCTGCAGAGGTTTGAGTTCTTATTAAGTTGAAAGTTGAAAATTGAAAATTGAAAGTTGAAAATTAGAACAGTTCTCATAGCGTTTGTGCTTACCGCGATGCTCATCGCATGTGGAAGGCCTACGGTACCCGATTCGTATCAGACGGAATCGAGACCGCCGAAGTTGATGCCCGACTATACGGACGTCACTGTGCCTGCGAACATCTGTCCGCTGAATTTCCGCGTGTATGAAGTAGGCAAGCAGGTGGCGGTTCGCATCAGTGTGGGCGACCTCCAATATACCTATGGTGATGGAATGAAGGTGCTCATTGATGAAGCGGAATGGAACACACTATTGGAAAGGGCAAAAGGAGGAAGCATGAAGGTGGAGGTGTTTGTAGATGAAGGCAACCAATGGAAAGCCTACCAGCCTTTCTGCATCAACGTAGCAAAGGACGATATCGACCCATACATCTCCTACCGACTGATTCAACCTTCATACGTTGCCTACAACGCCCTGACTATAGCGCAGCGCAACCTCACCAACTACGACGAGACTGATATCTACAGCAATACTTTGGTGACAACTCCTGAAGTGGGACAATGTATCAATTGCCACTCGTATCAGAACTATCGGACAGACCACATGATGTTCCACATGCGTGAAGGATTTCCAGGTACGATGATTGTGGAGGGTAATCAATTGAAGAAAGTAGATCTGAAGACTCCTGAAATCATCTCCTCAGGTGTTTATCCTGCCTGGCACCCGACTCAGAACCTCATTGCGTTCTCCACGAACCTCATCGGCCAGAGTTTCCATACAAAAAGTGTGGCAAAGGTTGAGGTGCAGGATAAGGAGAGCGACCTCATTCTCTACGATGTAGCCAAGGATGAGGTGTTCACCATCTCGAACGACTCCAACGAACTGGAGACCTTCCCTACGTGGTCGGCTGACGGTAACACCTTATATTATTGTTCCGCACACTTTGAATATGAGAACAGCCTACCCCCAACCACTTCCTCGGAGGAAGGGATAATTGATGAAGGCAAAGACGGGGAAATCATCCAGAGATATCAGAAGCTGCACTATAACATCTACGCAAGAGACTTCAACCAGCAGACACATACGTTCGGCGAGCCTCGCATCATCTTCGATGCAGCAGCAGAAAACAAGAGTGCTACCCTGCCCCGTGTATCACCTGACGGGAAATACATGGTGTTCTCATTGGGTAACTTCGGCTGTTTCCATGTATGGCATGCCGAGGCCGACATCTGGCTGCTCAATCTCGAAACATTGGAAGCTCAGAACCTGGAGGCGCTCAACAGCGACCGCTCGGACAGCTATCCTTCGTTCTCGAGCAACGGACGTTGGGTGATGACAGCCTCACGACGTGACGACAACAACTACACACGCCCTTACATCGCGTATTTCGATGCTCAAGGGATGTGTCATAAGGCTTTTGAGCTGCCACAACGCGATCCAGAGTTCTATACGCTGTTTCTGCGTTCATACAACCGTCCTGAATTTATGAAGGAACCTGTCGGCATCACACCTGAGCAGTTTGCCGCAGAGGCGAAGAAAGATGCCAGGAAAGTGAAATACGTAACCGCTCCACACGATTAAGATGAAGAAAGCTATCTATACACTCCTGTTCCCTTTGGCAGCATATCTCATTCTGCTACTCCACGCTGATTACCTTCATGCGGTGGCTGAGGGTGATATGTTTATCAGCGGACAGGCTTTCTTCGAAAATACCCTTCGCACACAAGGTGGTTTGTGGACTTGGATAGGCTGCTATCTCACTCAATTCTTCACCTACCCTTGGTTGGGTGCAATCATCATCACAGCCATCTGGACAGCTACTTATTTTCTGCTCATCGATGCGTTCAGGCTCAAGGGCTGGCAATGTCTAATAGCGTGGATACCCGTCTTTGCATTGCTGGTTTCCGTCATTGACATCGGCTACTGGATGTACTACATCAAGATGCCTGGCTATTGGTTCTCACAAAGTGTCAGTTTCTTTGCAGCTGTCCTGACGACGTGGGTCATTGTGCGGCTGATTCGACTCGTATGGAACAAAGATATCGCCTGGATTGTCTTCATCATCGCCTATTTCGCCATGATGCAGCAGTTCCCTGTATTCCATCATCGACATTACGAGAACCACTTGCTCCAAGTGCCGTTCGTCGTAGCACCTATATCTGTAGTATTGCTGTCATTGGTGCGACTCGTCAAATGGGAGCCACGTACGAAATGGGCAACAGAAATCGTGACGTTCGTCGCCCTCATTGTCTTCGCTGCAACCGCCTATCTGCTTTCGTTCCGGAACTACAATTTCCATGCGGAAATCCGTATGCAAACTGCTGTAGAGGCTTGTGAGTGGGACAAAGTGCTAAAAGAAGCTTCTGCTGCGAAGAATCCTACCAGCCTCATGGTGGTGTTCAAGAATATCGCATTGCTGCATACCGATCGGCTGACGGAGATGTTCAAAACCAACAACTGCAGTAGTTTGCCAGACACAGGCGATTCATTGACAGTAAGGATTGCACAGATAGCAGGACCACTCATCTACTACTACTTCGCACAGATTAACTATGCTTATCGCTGGGCAATGGAAAACAATGTGCAGTATCGTCTGCAAGCCCGCAACCTAAAGACGATGGCGCGTTGTGCCATTATGAATCATGAATTAGACGTAGCTGCGAAATATATGACGGTGCTGAGTAAATCGACGTTCAACAAATCGTGGGTAAGGGAATACGAACCTATGCTGCACAATGCAAAAAACCTACGCGAAAGCAAGGAATATCTTTGTATCGCACCTCTGTTGAACGAAGACGTCAATGCACTGGACATCGACAACAGTCTGCCTGTGCAATGGATTATCAGCCACTATGCCGACTTAATCAATACCAAGAACCGGAAACAAGACAATATGGCTCTCTGCGCCTCGTTGTGGCTGAAGGACGAATACGCATTCTGTATCCATTTCTACAATTACTCCAAGAACTACCCAAGCGAACCTGTACCGGAACTATATCAACAGGCAGCCATTTTGTTGGGCACATCCGAACAATCGCCCATCAACCTTGATAACTTCCCATTCGACCAACTCATCACAACTCGCTTCGAAAACTTCAACAGCGACTACGCATCGATGAGCAACATGGGTATAAATCATAAAGAAATAGGTACGCGCATGCGCGATGTGTATGGTGACACCTATTGGTGGTACTATTATTTTGGAGATTTCAAAGCATATTAATTCAAACATACAAATTTCATCGTTATGAAGAAAACATTATACATGGTTATCCTCGCATTGGCATTCGTCGCATGTACGAAACACCCTAAGATACCTGCAAACTACGAAACAGTCGGTTCACAACCCGACATATATCCTGATTACAAAGAAGTGGTCGTGCCACCCAATATTGCTCCGCTGAATTTCGGCATCCGAGGCAATGTTACTGATTGTGTGGCTCAATTCACACTGCCCAACAACCAGACTATCACTTTTGGTTCGGGCAACAAGGTACTAATTGATGAAGGTGACTGGCACGATATGTTGGCAGCAGCTCGTGGTGGAGACATCAAAGTGGAGGTGTTTGCTTTAGAAAACAATAGATGGAGAGCCTACATGCCATTCAATATCCGTGTAGCAAAAGAGGAAATCGACCCATATATCTCCTATCGTCTCATCTTCCCTTCGTATGTAGCTTATGAGATGCTGAGCATCTGTCAGCGTAACCTGAGCAATTTCGACGAGAAAGACATCTACAACAATATGATTATCTCGGGCGAGAAGGACGGACAATGTATCAACTGCCACTCGTATCAGAACTACGGAACAGCCAATATGCAGTTCCACATGCGTCAGGGGCATGGTGGTACGATGTTGGTGGTAAATAATGTGCCGCAGAAGATTGACTTGAAGACCGATTCCACCATTTCAGCTGGTGTCTATCCCGCCTGGCACCCTACCCTTCCACTCATCGCCTACTCTACCAACCACACAGGTCAGAGTTTCCACACACGAAGCAAAGCCAAGATTGAGGTACAGGACTCTGAGAGCGATGTCATCCTTTACGATATCGAAAAGAACGAAGTACGGTTGGTCAGTGCCGAACCTAACGAATTGGAATGCTTCCCCACATGGTCGCCCGATGGCAAGTATCTCTATTTCTGCTCCGCTCACTTTGAGCGTCAGATGCCCGATTCCATTCCAATCACAGGTGAGATGATTGAGCGCTACCAAGATTTGCACTATGACATCTATCGCAAGTCATTCGATGCCAAGAAACTCTCGTTCGGACCTACCGAAGTGGTTTACAAAGCGTCAGAAGACAGCCTTAGTGCCACCTTCCCACGCATCAGCCCTGATGGTCGCTATCTGCTCACTGGTATTGGTGCCTTCGGATGCTTCCACGTATGGCATCCCGATGCCGACCTCTACCTGATGGATCTGCAAAGCAAGCAAATACGTAAACTGGAGAATGTTAACAGCGACTATGCCGAGAGCTACCACAACTGGTCGAGCAACGGACGCTGGATGATTTTCATCAGCCGCCGCAACGACAGCAACTTCTCACGTCTCTACATCGCTTACTTCGACCAACGAGGCATGGCGCATAAAGCCTTCGCATTGCCTCAACGCGACCCAGACTTCTACACCTATTTCATGCGCAGCTACAATGTACCAGAGTTCATGAAAGAGCCTGTACAAGTCACTCCGCAGGAGTTTGCCAGCGAAGCTCGCAAGCCAGCCAAGAAAGCGACTTATGTATCGACTGATGCCCATTCAGGAGCATCCATCCAGAATCAAGAAGCAAAGCATACAGTAAACTAAATAATACCATCATGAAAAGAACAATTGCCCTTATTACAACCATTGCCTGTACCATCACTACGATGGCACAAGGCACATTAGCCGACTATCAGCGCGCCTATGGAATAGGTGGACGCTATGCTGGAAAGACCTCTAATTCGGTTCTGCAATCACATTTCGTCATCAACGACGAAGTGGGTAAGCAGATGTGGTATACCGTTTCTGGCTCTAACGGAGCACTCGACATGCAATACTACCTCGTAGATCTGAAGACCAACAAGACAACTCCGATGTTCGACAATGACAAAGTGCGCGAACAGATGGGTGAGCAGTTGGGAAAGCCTGTTCAACGTATTGTAGATTCCACTCCTTCGCTCTACAAGAATGAAAACGGACATCTGGGCGTGAAGTTCGTCAGCAACGCCTACAACTGGACTTACGATACACAGACGAAGGAAGTTGTCAAAGGTGATTCGCTACGTATGGAACGCGGTGGCGGTGAACGTGGTGCCTGGGGACGCGGACCTGGACCTCAAGGTGGTCAACAGCGCCATTGGGCTACCGTTGACGACCAACGTGGACGTGTGGCTCGTTTCGGCGACGGAAAGTTGCAGATTTTCGGGAAGGACAACAATCTCTTCCTGCGCAACACGGAAACCAATGAAGAGACAGCCCTTACGACTGATGGCAATGAGCAGTTCTATTACTCGTCATGGGGCAGTTTCTCTACGGATGGGAAATACTATGTGACGGTGAAAATCAAACCCGCTCCCAAGCGCTATATCACCTATGTCAACTCATCACCTGCCGACCAGGTACAACCCAAGTATTACAACATCGAATATGCCAAGCCTGGCGACTCACTCGATTATCGTGTACCCGTGGTGATAAACCTTGAAACCCGCGAGTTGAGGGTGGTCGACGATGCCCTCTTCCACAGCCAATACGAGTTGTCCACGCCTCGTTGGGACCTGGACAAGCACACCCTTACATTCTCTTACAACGAGCGCGGCCATAAGGTCTATCGCATTCTTGAGCTGGACGCCGAGACAGGCAACGTACGTCCTATCATCGAAGAGAAAGAAGAAAAATACATCGCATGGACACGACTCTCTCGCCGCGACCTGAGCGACGGCAAGCGCATCATTTGGTTCAGCGAACGCGACCGCTACGGACACCTGTATTTATATGACAGAGAGACTGGTAAGGTCATCAATCAAATCACGAAAGGCAAGTTCTACGTGCGTCGCATCATCGACATTGACGAGAAGAAGGGACTTATCTATTTCACAGCCAACGGGGAGGGTTTGCCAAAGACCAATCCGAATGAAGACCCATACAACATCCACTATTGCCGTGTGCAGTTCAATGGCAAGGGATTCACGGACCTCACACCTGATGAAGGCAACCACAGCGTCACGTTCAGCGACGACAAATCTTACCTCATCGACACTTACTCCACCGTTGAGAATCCGCCTGTCACAGTACTGCGTGACGGTAAGACCGGCAAGATTATGCAGACACTGGCGGCACTCGACATCAGCAAGCTGAAAGAAACCGACTGGAAAGCACCTGAAGTGTTCGTAGCCAAAGGACGTGACGGCGTGACTGACATCTGGGGCATCATTCAGCGCCCATCGAACTTCGACCCATCAAAGAAATATCCTGTCATCGAGTACATCTACTCAGGTCCTGGCGACCAGTATGTGCCAAAGCAGTTCCAGGTTACCAACAGCCTGTCGGCATTGGCTGAACTCGGCTTCATCGTCGTTCAGATGGACGGTATGAGCACTTCATGGCGCAGCAAGGACTTCGAGGAGGTGTGCTATAAGAACCTTGCCGACGCAGGCTTCCCCGACCGCATTCTCTGGATCAAAGCAGCAGCAGAGAAATACCCTTACATGGACCTCGACCGCGTGGGTATCTACGGATGCTCGGCTGGAGGTCAAGAGTCACTTGCAGCCCTCCTCTTCCACGGCGACTTCTACAAAGCAGCCTACTCAGCCTGCGGATGCCACGATAACCGCATGGACAAGATCTGGTGGAACGAGCAGTGGATGGGCTATCCGCTCGATGAATCGTACATCGCCAGCAGCAACACGGAGCACATTGCAAACCTCAAAGGCAAACTGATGCTGCTTGTGGGCGAATTGGACGATAATGTCGATCCATCATCTACTTTCCAGGTGGTCAACCAGCTCATCAAGCACAACAAGGACTTCGAATTCATCTACCTGCCAGGCGAGCGTCACACGATGGGCGGCACCTACGGCACTCATAAGATGTACGACTTCTTCGTAAAGAACTTCCACGGCGTGGAGCCACCTGCCTGGAGCGAACTCGAACGGAAGTAATCCGGCTACCTCTTAGTTACGAAATTCGCAAGTCGTTTTTCATCACCCGGTTAAGGTTCATTCGGGGTTATTAATTGCAGAAAATGCGAGTATTGATTCCGGCAGTTGTTTGTATTAATACTTGCATTTTCAATGATTAAGACCTGCAATCACCCCCTTTTCTTTGACACTACAAAGTTACAAAATAATTTTGAATTGACCAAATGTTATTGCAACTATTTTCGTTAAAAAGTGAAAATAATTTAATCGATGTGATTCGGATTCAAAAAACTCAGAATTCAGTTTATTTATAAGCACAAAAAAACATGAACAAAATTTTTACTATATATAATATTATAATATTATATATAGTAATTATTATTTAGCATTTTCTAATCTTTGGCATGTAGCCTCTTCAAACAAAACTGAATTTCTGAATTTCCGAATTCTGAATCATGAATTCCTGAGACAGGTACACTTTTCCTTATTCCCCAATCCTTCAGCATACATTCAAACCTTAATTACATTATTTTCCACATCACACGCAAGAAAGTTACCAAAATATTTGGTAATGTCAGAAAAAATTCGTAACTTTGTAGCGGTAAAAGGAAATGTTGTATGAACGAAGGAGGCAAACGCTCCCCAAAGGAGTTAGGGACACAAAAAATCGGCAAGCTGTTGATGCGATATGCTATTCCGGCAGTCATATCCATGTTGGCAGCATCGGCCTATAACATTGTCGACCGTTCGTTTCTGGGAAATTTCGTAGGGCCGTTGGCCATTGCAGGCCTCGCCGTCACGTTCCCCATCATGAACCTCAGCGCAGCCTTTGGAGCCATGATCGGCGCAGGTGGCAGCACCCTCTTATCGATCAAATTAGGTCAGCGCGACTATGAGACAGCCGAACGTGTGATGGGCAACATCATTTCGCTGAACGTGGTAGTAGGCCTCGTGTTTGCAGTCGTAGCACTCGTGTTCATCGACCAGATACTCTACTTCTTCGGTGCCAGCGAGAACACGCTGCCATACGCCAAGACATACATGGTCATCATCATCTACGGCAACATCATCACCCACCTGACACATGGCCTCACCAATGTGTTGCGCGTGTTGGGGCATCCCAATAAAGCGATGGTGTCGGTGCTGTTCGGCGTAGCCATTAACATCATCTTCGACTACATCTTCATCAACACGTGCGGATGGGGCATCGCAGGAGCTGCCTATGCAACCCTCCTGTCGCAGACGCTGTCGACCATCTACTTAGTGTGGTGTCTGAGCAACAAGAACGACCGCATCCACCTACGCAGTGGCATCTATGCAATGAAACAGCGGATTGTGAAGAACATCCTCGCCATCGGCATCTCACCTTTCTGCATCCAGGTATGCGCCTGCTTAGTGGTTGTCCTCATCAATCGCGGCTTGAAGACCCATGGTGGCGACCTCGCAATCGGAGCCTATGGAATCGTGAACAGCATCACGTTCATGTTCATCATGATTGTGATGGGTATCACCCAAGGCATGCAACCGATAGCCGGTTACAATTACGGTGCACAACAATATAGCCGAGTGACCGAAGTGCTGAAAAAAGCCTCCATCTATGCCACCGTTGTGATGACATGCAACTTCATTCTCTGTGAGTTCTTCCCACACCTCTGCGTAGTCATATTCACTAACGATGCCGAAACCATGCGACTGGCCATCGAAGGTATGAAAATCATCGTGCTGATGAGTCCGCTGGTAGGATTTCAGATTGTTGTGGGCAACTTCTTCCAGAGCATCGGCATGGCCAAGAAGAGCATTTTCCTCTCCATCAGTCGCCAGTTACTGTTCCTTGTGCCCCTGCTGCTGATTCTACCCCACTATTATGGAACTGCAGGCGTATGGGCAAGCATCACCGTATCAGACGGCATTTCCATCATCGTAGCAGCCATAATGCTGTGGATGTTCTTCCATCAAGGGGCATTCCAGACGGCAAAGAATGATATCGGAGTATGAATAAGATAGTTGAAAAATGCGATTAAGCGAGTGCAGAGTCAAACTTGTTTGAGCTTTGCCGAGTGTGAGCATTTTGGACGAAGTCAAAGTTTAAAATTGAAAGTTTAAAGAAAAAAATATAAACAATAGCAATTATGGAAAAATATGTAATCACCATCGGACGTGAATTAGGAAGTGGCGGTAAAGCCATAGGTGAAATCATTGCAAAGGAACTGAACATCCCTATCTACGACAGCTACCTCATCGACATGGCAGCCAAGGAAAGCGGGTTCAATCCCGAGCTGTTCAAGAAAGCCGACGAGAAGCCAGGTAAAGGCTTAGGCGCAGCGATGATTCGTACCGTTGCCTCCCCATTCTCAGCGCTCAGCAACTATTACAGTAACAGCGTCAGCAACGAATCGCTGTTCCAGGTACAAACCGACATTATCCTCAAGAAAGCAGAAAGTGAAAGCTGCATCATCGTAGGACGCTGCGGTGACTACATCCTGCGCAACCACCCTCACCACCTTCGCATCTTCATCCGCGCCGACTACGACGACCGCGTGAAATTCGTATGTGAGCACGACGGAGTGACCCCATCCAAGGCACGCCAAATCATCGACAAAACAGATAACCAGCGCAGCGAATACCACAACTTCTACAGCGAGACAAACTGGGGTGACAGCCGTGCTTATGACATCTGCATCAACAGTTCTCTGCTCGGATTGGAAGGAACCGCAGAATTTTTGCTGAATTTTGCCCGAAAATACTTGAAGATTCAATAATTTGTTATAACTTTGCACCCCGTTTTTAGGAAAGTAAAAAAAGAAAACACGCAAAGTATAAAAGATTTATGGATTGGTTAAAAGAGCTTTTTACCAACGGACACTCGGTAGCACACATCCTCATGTTGTATTCTATCGTGATTTCCGTTGGTGTCATTTTAGGTAAAATCAAAATTGGAGGCGTGTCACTCGGCGTCACCTTTGTCCTCTTCGCAGGCATCATAGCCGGACACATCCTCCATCAGGAAAATATCACCGAACCTGCATTGGTGCTCAACTTCATTCAGGACTTCGGCCTCATCCTGTTCGTCTATGCCATAGGCTTGCAGGTAGGTCCCTCGTTCTTCACCTCCTTCAAACAAGGCGGTATCAAGATGAACATCATCGCCACAGGCATCATCCTGCTCAACATCGCAGTAATGTTGGGCCTCTATTATGGTCTGTGCGACACCAGCAACCCACATTCCCTGCCGATGATGGTAGGTGTGTTATGCGGAGCAGTAACCAACACACCAGGACTTGGTGCAGCCAATGCTGCCCTCGAACAAATCGGAGCCAACAACCTGGGAGGCACCATTCCGACCATTGCCAATGGCTACGCTTGTGCTTATCCGCTTGGTGTGATGGGCATCATCCTGTCGATTATCCTCATCCGTGTTATCCACAAAATCAACATGAAGAAGGAAGCACAAGACTACGACGATCAGAACGGTAATCAGAAAGCCGTGAAACCCCACTTGATGAGCATCGAGCTTATCAACCCATCGCTCAACGGAAAATCCATCCTACAGCTTCGCGAGTATCTGGGACGCGATTTCGTATGCTCTAGATGTCTGCACGACGGACACGTCATTGTTCCAAATCGTGACACCCTACTCTTCACAGGCGACAAAATCTATGTGGTTTGCGCAGAAGAAGATGCCGAAGCGATTGTAGCCTTCATGGGACACGAAATCACCGTGAACTGGGAGAAGCAAGACACGCCTATGCTGTCGAAGCAGATTCTCGTAACACGTGATAAAATCAACGGCAAGACCCTCGGGAGCCTCCATCCAAGTAGCTTGCACGGGGTCAATGTCACCCGCATCTTCCGCTCGGGAATCGAACTGTTTGCACATCCGAATGTAAACCTGCAAGTTGGCGACAAACTCATCGTTGTAGGTCCTGAAGACGCAGTCAACATCTTCGCAGCAAAACTCGGCAACCAGAAGACACGACTCGACAAACCAAACCTGCTGACCATCTTCGTGGGAATCCTTGTAGGTATTATCTTCGGCAGTCTTCCTTTCCACATTGCTGGTATGTCGATGCCCGTGAAACTCGGTTTGGCAGGTGGACCTCTTATCATAGCCATCCTCGTTGGACGTTTCGGTTTCAAATTCAAACTCGTAGCCTATACATCGAGCAGCGCCTCACAGATGATACGCGATATCGGACTGGTACTATTCCTTGCAAGCGTAGGAATCAAGTCAGGTGGAAACTTTGTTGACACCGTCATGAACGGCGGCTTGATGTACGTCCTTTACGGATTCCTCATCACCACTATTCCACTTATCATCATGGGAATCATCGCACGGATGTATTACAAGGAGAACTATCTGTTGCTCATGGGTATCATGGCAGGAGCCACGACCGATCCACCAGCACTCGCTTACTCTACTCAGGCAGCCAACAACGACATACCATCGATTGGATATTCTACTGTCTATCCGCTGTCGATGTTCCTTAGAATCGTCACCGCACAAATTATTATATTGATGCTATGTTCATAATCTCGGCCTTCATATTAGGACTGCTCGTGGCACTCAATCCCTGCCAGCTGGCCATCAACCTGTCTGCGCTCACCTATCTGAACAACCGCTCAGACAAGCAGCATCCGTTGATGTCCAAAGGATTGCTTTATGTCCTTGGACGAAGCATCACCTATAGCATATTAGGTATCATCCTATCGATACTTATCAAGCAAGGCTTGAACATCAAAGGTGTGCAGACACTCATGAGCAAAGGCGAAGATATCCTACCTTACCTATTAATAATAATAGGTGTGTACCTCATTTATCGCATGTTCCACCACCACGATCATCATGGTGAGGAATGTCATAGCTGCGGAAAAACCATCAAGCGAAGTGGACCCCTAGGCGCTTTGGCTTTAGGGTTGATGCTTGCAATGGCCTTCTGCCCTGAGACCGCCATCATGTATTTCGGCATGTTGTTGCCATTCAGCGTAGCCAATACGTTCGGGTGGATTGCTCCTGTATCATTTGCCCTCGGAGCAGCACTCCCCGTCATCGCAATGGCTTATCTTTTCAGCA
The DNA here is from genome assembly GCA_017615245.1 of Bacteroidaceae bacterium. Classification (GTDB taxonomy): domain Bacteria; phylum Bacteroidota; class Bacteroidia; order Bacteroidales; family Bacteroidaceae; genus Colivivens. The sequence goes on along the minus strand of JAGAAL010000043.1, from coordinate 37,590 downwards.
AAGCTGCAGAGAAGGCACATGGATTCGAAGCCTCCTTCAAACATTTCCAGCAGTGGGCGAACGGAGTCTTCGGATTGGCATTTATCGTAGCAGGAATCATAATGTTAGCAGCATGAAACGGATAGGACTACTCTCAGACACCCACGGCTATTGGGACGATCGCTACGAGAAATATTTCGCCGAGTGCGACGAGATATGGCATGCAGGAGATATTGGCACCGCAGAGTTGGCCGACCGATTCGCACAATTGAAACCCTTCAGAGCCGTTTACGGTAACATCGACGGAGGCGACCTTCGACTGATGTTCCAAGAGAAATACCGATTCAGATGCGAAGAAGTGGAGGTGTTGATGAAACATATTGGAGGCTATCCTGGCAACTACGACCCTTCAATTCGAGGCAGTATATTTGCCAATCCGCCTAAACTTTTCATATCGGGACATAGTCATATCCTAAAAGTGATGTACGACAAGAACCTGAATCTGCTCCACATCAATCCAGGTGCAGCAGGAATCTCAGGTTTCCATAAAGTAAGAACCCTCGTACGATTCACCATCGACAAGACCGAAGTCAAAGACTTGGAAGTAATTGAGTTGAGAAAAGAAAGTTAAATGAGGACGTAAAATTGGGAGTAATAATCACATGAATCCAGAACACCAACATAATAATTACGAAGACAAATCGGGCAGCGAAATGTTGTCCGAGATAGGACATCTTTTGTGGAAACTATGTTTGAAAGTAGTTGCCCACCTGCTCAAGATTATCCTCAAAGGTCTCATGTTCTGCTTTGCCATGCTGAAGTTGCTCTTGCAGGCATGTATTGACTTCTGGAACGATAACAGCACCCAAGAGAAACTCCGCATGGCGCGACAATGGTGTATCAACAGCATCAAGCTCTGTGGCTCTTATTGCCTGATGGGCCTCATAGCCATCGGAAAGGGTCTTGTCTGGACAGCGAAAGCCGCATGGAAAGGCATCACCCACTTGAAACCAACCCTCGTATTCCTGGGACGTCTCTGCAGTAAGGCAGCAAAAGCCACATGGAGAGGCCTCATAGTTTGTGGAAAAGCCATCCGTATCTTCTTCCTCAAACGCCAACAAGCCTTCCGTCGATTCCGCCGCAACAAAGGCTTCAAAGGTCTGCTTATCGACATCAAGACCTATCTACAGGAACAACTCAACAGCTATATGGACGACAACGACACTGTCAGCAGCGATGCCATCAGTTATGATGAATACATCGATGCAAACAGAAGTGATGGAAAGCCATCGTTCGGGAAAAAAATATATAAAGAAATGGATAAATTTTTTGACAACTGACAAGATATCATGAAACGAATCATCCTTTTATTTGCAATCGCCCTACTCACCTTTATTCAGTCGCAAGCCGTACTGAAAGAAAGAGACTTAGCAAAAACGCTCAGCATCTTACGACTGGAGTTGAACCAGAACTATCGTGAGCAGAAAGTAATGATGCAACGCTATGAGCAGCAAAGTGCCGCACAGCACAAGAAACTGATTGATTACATGCAACGATGTGACCAAATCAGCCTGATGCTCTATTCTCAAAAGCACGATTACACATTCGATGTTGCATACGCTTGTACTCAAGCCACAAAACTACACAAGGAGCTGGGAGCCAACAACATTCCTTATGGCAGAATCAGGGACAGAGTCACCAGTGAAATCGCACGCTACGACAGTTTGATTATTGCCCTCAAGGAACTGCCACCAGCAATCGGTAATACCTCAGCAGCTGATTCCATCAATCAGATGATTCATGAAAACAATGAAGGGTTGCTCCACTCACAACGCACCATGCCTTTCGAGCTGAACGAGATAGAGCTAAAAGACCGTGAAGAGTGTCTGACCTTTGCAAAAGCCATTCGTAACAACCTCATGCGCATCTTGCAATCAGTCGAAGAAGATAAAGACTACTACGATGTTGTCACCAACAAAGTAGGAAAACTTTATAATTACTCACAGCAGAAATACAAAGACTTGCGCAACAATATCTTCAATGACGGAAGTTCCAACTATTTCAAGATTCTGCAAGCACTACCTCAGCAACTGCAACACGCAAAACGTGATTATAACGAGAAATACAGTCAGCTGGGTAAAACCGAACGTGCAAGATCAGAATGGAGAGGTCCTATCGTACCAGCTGTCAGCATTTTTATGCTTATTTACATCCTGATTGCCACCTTGCTGAGCAACGTCCTCATCCGCTGGGTACCTTCGCTCATCAGCAAGCTGTTCCCTAAGTTTGCACACAAGGCCGAACGATGGATGAAAGAGAGCGTCTTCAATCTCGATAAAGAAACCTATAAACAGCAGCGCAAGATTATCATCCTTGCCGTAGGACTCTTTATCTTTGTGATTGCCCTCACCATCGCAAAGCAATTCCTCCATCTCAATCTGTTCGTGATGGCAGCCAAACTGATGATTGACTTTGCGTGGTTGTTCGAAGCCATCCTCATCTCCCTAATTATCCGATTGAAAGCCGAACAATGCAATCACGGAATCGCCATCTATCTGCCATTCATTTCGATGGCATTGATAATCATTTTCTTCCGCATTCTGCTGATTCCGAACAACATCATCAATCTGATTTGTCCGCCCATCATCCTCGGCCTCACCATCTGGCAGTATTTCTCCATCCGGCGCAACAAGTCGTTCTTGCCAATGAGCGACATCCTCTACTCTACCATTTCGCTCATCGTGATGATCGTTTCCTGCGTCTGTTCATGGGTCGGCTACACCCTGATGGCCGTACAGATTATCATATGGTGGACATTCCTCTTGGCAGCCATCGAAACCATCACATGCTGCTACGACCTCATGGAAATGTACGAGCAGAATGTGCTGTCTAAACAAATCGTGATGGATGCATCGCCCCTCAGCAAACAAAAAGAACTGGCAGAACTACGCGCAAGTGGCGAACTGTTCAGCCGTATGGAAAAGGGACGTTATATCCATAAGACCTGGTTCTATGACTTGATCAACAAAGCCCTCGTTCCTATTGCCACTATAGGTGCCGTCGTAGCCAGCTTCTTCTTTGCTGCCGACATTTTCGAGATGACAGAATCCTGCTTCGAACTATTCAAGAAGGTCATCGTCGATGAGCCGAAATACATCCGCCTGTCCATCTACATGGTGGTCATCGTGGTTTGTCTCTATTTCGCTTTCCGCTATCTCAACTATATGCTTCGTTCGTTCTACCATCTCTACCGCACCAAGATGTCCGACGATAACGGAGAAGACTTCAATGAAACCTTGGCTCGCAACGTCATTGCCATCGTCATCTGGGGCATCTACATCATCCTGGTACTTGTACTGCTGAAAGTTCCGCAGACAGGTATTTCAGTCGTGGCGGCAGGTTTGGCAACAGGTATGGGTTTCGCGATGAAAGACCTCTTGGAAAACTTCTTCTACGGCATCTCGCTCATGAGTGGACGTTTACGTGTGGGCGACTACATCGAGTGTGACGGCATTCAGGGAAAAGTGGAAAGCATCACCTATCAGAGTACACAAATCATCACCCTCGACGGTAGTGTCATTGCCTTCCTCAACACCTCTTTGTTCAACAAGAACTTCAAAAACCTGACTCGCAACCACAGCTACGAGCTTATAAAGATTCCTGTTGGAATTGCCTACGGAAATAATGTGGAACATGTACGTAAACTCCTGCTCGCCGCCATCAAGCCGCTTTGTGTAGAGTTACCAGACGGACGCGACATTGTCAACAAAGAAAAGAACATCTCTGTAATGTTCGCAGGATTCGGCGATAGCAGCGTAGACCTCAATGTCGTCATGTGGATACTGGTCGATCAGAAAGCTATGTTCATCGCAAAAGTCAAAGAAGTGATTTACGATACGTTGAACAAGAACAACATCGAGATTCCGTTCCCACAACGAGACGTATATTTACACTCAATGTCCCCCGATTCTGACAAAATAGGCCCAAAATAGCAGAGTTTTCAACTTTTTTTCAAAAAAAATGCAAATTGATTGACACAGATTAAAAAAAAAGTATTACTTTTGCGACAGATAGAGAAGACTATTGGTTTGATTATCAACAAAACAGAATAAATTATGGAAGTAAAGAAATCAAAAAAAGCCGACCTTGAAGGACAGAAGAGTACCAGTATGCTCATTGGTTACATCTTCGCCTTAGGCGCAATCTTCGCTGCTTTCGAATGGACAACTCGTGAGTACAAAGAGACTGAACCTGTTGTCTTTGCAGCTTATGCTCAAATGGAAGAGGAAGTTCCTCCTGTAACGCAACCAATCTTCCAAATGGCTCCTCCACCTCCACAGGAAGTGCCTCAAGTCCCTGAGATTTTGGATATTGTTGACGACAATGAAGAAATCGAAGAGAACGAAGCTCCAGAGTCAGAAGATACCAACGAAGCCATCACCGGTCCTTCTGCACCTGTTGCTGGTCCTGTAATGGGTCCTGCCGTAGCTGTAGAGGTAACAGATGAGGAAGAAATCTTCCAGGTGGTAGAAGAGATGCCTGAATTCCCTGGAGGTATGGACAAGCTTTTGGAATACCTCAGCAAAAACATCAAGTATCCTACCATTGCTCAGGAACAGGGTATCCAGGGTCGTAGTATCATCGAGTTCGTTGTCAACAAAGATGGTTCTATCGTAGATCCAAAGGTTGTACGCTCACTGCATCCAAAGTGTGACGAAGAAGCAATGCGTGTCATCAAAGCAATGCCTAAGTGGAAGCCAGGTAAGCAGAGAGGAAAACCAGTACGTGTAAAATATACCGTACCTGTACAGTTCAAGTTGACTTAATACAACGAACGAATCATATATTAAGGTGTGTCAGACAACATTTGGCACACCTTAATTATATATAATATACGAAACAACATGCTGAACTATCAAGAGCTATTCGACAAAGTCAATTTCTATATTGACAATATATTATACAAAGCACAACCAGAAGGGCTTTATGCCCCAATTAAGTATGTGCTTGATCTGGGAGGAAAACGTATTCGTCCCATCCTTATGCTAATGGCGTACAACCTTTATAAGGATTGTGTTGACGACATTCTCCCTAATGCCATTGCTTTGGAAACCTATCACAACTTCACCCTCCTCCACGACGACTTGATGGATCGTGCCGATATGCGTAGAGGACATCTCACGGTTCATAAAAAATGGGATGATAACACCGCTATCCTCTCAGGCGATGCGATGCTGATTATGGCTTACAAACTCTTCACGGAGACTGCCAGCCCACACCTTGCGAAAGCCGTGAAGACCTTCAACGCAGCGACACTGGGTGTATGCGACGGTCAGCAATACGATGTAGAATTTGAAAGTCGCAACGATGTCCGTGAGGAAGAGTATATGGAAATGATTCGCCTGAAGACCTCTCTCTTACTTGCCTGCGCCCTGAAAATCGGAGCAGAACTTGCAGGAGCATCCGATGAAGATGCCAACAACCTCTATCAGTTTGGCGAGAAGATGGGACTTGCCTTCCAACTGCAAGACGATCTCCTAGATGTCTATGGTGACCCTGCCGTATTCGGCAAGCAGATAGGCGGCGATATCCTGTGCAACAAAAAGACTTTCATGCTCATCAATGCATTCAACTTGGCAAAACCCACCCAGAAAACACAATTGCAGGAGTGGGTCAGCAGAACCGATTTCGTACCTGCTGAGAAGATCCTATCCGTTACAGCCATCTACGATGCTGTAGGCATCAAAGCCCTCTGTCAGGAAAAGATTGAACAGCTGTTTGCTCAATCGCTTAAGTATCTAGCTAATGTTAAGGTTGATGAAACTAAGAAGGCAGAACTCAAGGCATTCGCCGATAAACTGCTCAAACGCGACAAATAGTTCATGATTATCGATACCCATTCGCATCTCGATGGCGAAGAATTCGCTGACGATCTCCCCGAAGTCATCCGACGGGCTAAAGACGCCCAGGTCGAAAAGATACTAGTGCCCAATGTTAATCTTCAGGGACTGCCCCATCTCATCGAGGTATGCGATGCCTATCCCGGCTATCTCTTCCCCATGATTGGATTACATCCCGAAGATGTGAAGGACGATTATCAATCACAACTCGACCAGATGTACGCCCTTTTAGAAGCCAATCCCTCCCGATTCACAGCCATTGGTGAGGTGGGGCTTGACTTCTATTGGGACGAAACCTACCGCGCTCAGCAACTTGATGCTTTTGAACAACAGATACAATGGGCAAAGCATTTTGGGAAACCGCTCATGATTCATGCCCGCAATGCTTTTCAGGAAATCATCGAAATCATGGAGCAACATCGTTATGATAGACTCGAAGGAGTATTCCATTGTTTCACTGGAACAGAAGACGAAGCACGTAAACTTCTTTCGTTTGAAGGATTCAAACTCGGTATCGGCGGTGTCCTCACTTTTAAGAAATCCACCCTACCTGAAGTGCTGAAAAATGCGGTACCTTTGAGCCGGATTGTAGTTGAAACTGACTCCCCTTACCTCGCCCCCGTTCCGCATCGGGGCAAAAGGAACGAAAGTGCATTTATCATTGAAATTGTGAGGCGTCTAACTGAAATTTATGCATGTAATATGGAAAATATTGCCACTGAAACGAAGAAAAATGCATACTTTTTATTGAGATAACAAAAAAAATGCGTATTTTTGTTGCTGAAATAGCGTCTATGTCAACAAAAAGTTGTAATTTGCAACCGATTTTGGAGACATGACACCGATTTCAAAGCGAAAAAACGTAGTAATAACGGAATAAACTAAACAATCAAATCGTAATAACGAAATTAAGAAACAAAACAAATCAATAAAGTATTAATCTTAAAAACTCAAACGAAAAATGAAAAAAGTATTTGCAATTATTGCACTTATGGGAGTCTTCACATTTGGTATGACTCAGACAATGTCTGCACAGGACGAAGAAGCTGTTGATACAGCAGCAGTTGAACAAGTTGACTCAGCAGCAGTTGAGGAAGCAGAACCAGTAGAAGCAGCTGTTCCAGAGGAAACAAAGGAAGAAGTTGGTATGTACAAGCAATTGAAGACTAAGTTCATCGAAGGTGATGCAGGCTTCATGGCAATCGTTGCTATCGCACTTATCATCGGTCTTGCATTCTGTATCGAACGTATTATCTACCTCGCACTCGCAGACGTTAAGACTGACAAGATGCTTGCAGAAGTAGAAAAGGCACTCGACGCTAACGATGTAGAAAAAGCAAAGGCAGCTTGCCGCAACACCCGTGGTCCTATCGCTTCTATTTGCTATCAGGGTCTCATGCGCCTCGAGGCTGGTGCTGACGCTGTTGAAAAGTCAGTCGTAGCATACGGAGCAGTTCAAGCTTCTAACCTTGAGAAGGGTTGCTCATGGATCACATTGTTCATTGCCATGGCTCCATCTCTCGGATTCTTGGGAACTGTGATCGGTATGGTTCAGGCGTTCGACGCTATCCAGCAGGCAGGTGATATCAGCCCAACAGTTGTTGCAGGTGGTATGAAGGTTGCCCTTTTGACAACAATCTTCGGTATCGTTGTTGCACTTATTCTTCAGGTATTCTACAACTACATTCTTGCTAAGATTGAGTCAATCACTGCACAGATGGAAGACGCAACCATTTCACTCCTTGACCTCGTTGCTAAATACAACCTTAAGAAATAAGGTGTCGGAATGACGTTAAAGCCCTTAAGGCCTCTAACGACCTTAAAGACAATTATTAACAACTAAAACAAGGAGACAAACAATGAATATCGAAAAAATATCAAAGATTACACTTTGGGTATTGATGGGAATAAGCGCCATCATATTCATCCTGTACTTCGTTATTGGATTCGACAATCCATACGAAGAGAACCCAAAGATGAATGACCCACAGTTCTTGGACGTAATGCTCGTTTGGGCTATCGTTTTGTGTGTTGCAACCCTCATTCTTATGCTTGTCAGCTTCTTCATGTATGTGAAGGAATATGGCTTCAACAAGTCCTACATCTACACATGGGGGCTGCCTATCGTTACACTGGCCATTGGTGCTGCTGTTGGTATGGCAAACAAGGACGAGCACATGCTTATCAACAACGAAGACTGGAATGTACCATCTGACATCATCATCACCGATGCATGTATCGTGTCCATCGCCATCCTCGCTGTCATCACTATAGGTGCCATCATCTATAGCGTCATCTTGAAGGCAAAGCAGTAAAAACCTTTTAAAATTGAGTAACTAGTATGGGAAAAAAGAGAAAGATGCCGGGACTGAACACCAGTTCAACAGCAGATATTTCATTTATGTTGCTCATCTTCTTCCTTGTAACCACCTCTATGGACACCGACCAGGGATTGGCTCGTACACTCCCTAAGCCACCAGAGGACGAAGACGCTAAAAACGAATTGAAGGTCAAGGAACGTAACATCCTCAACATCCGTATCAATAAGGACAACTACCTCATGATCGGCGATGATTACGTTGGTTTGGATGAAGTTAAGCCAAGAGCAAAGGAATTTATTGCAAACCCAAATAATAGCGCCAACCTGCCAGAGTTGAAACCAAAGAAGTGCGGCATCTTAGGCCAGCGCATGGTGACACTCAACCACGTTATCTCTGTTCAGACCGACCGTGGTACCAGCTATGGCGTCTATTTCCAGGTGCAAGACCAATTAGTAGCTGCCTACAACGAACTTCGTGACGAACTCGCAAAAGCAGAGTTCGGAATCAAGTATGAGTTCTGTACGAAGCAAGAGAAGGAAGCAATACGTGATGTGTACCCTCAGAAGATTTCCGAGGCTGAACCTAAACAATACGGTAAAAATATGTAATTATGAGTAGATTTAACAAAGGCAAAAAAGAAATGCCTGAACTGAATACATCGTCACTTCCTGACTTGATTTTCTCAGTGTTGTTCTTCTTCATGATGGTAACAACAATGCGTGAGGTGACCTACTTAGTGAAGTTCGACCGTCCTGCAGGTACTCAGCTTGAGAAATTGGCGCGTAAGTCATGTACATCGTTCATCTACATCGGACGTCCTGCTACAGACCAGCTGCGAACCCAATATGGTAACCAGACACGCATCCAGATCAACGATGCATTAGCAACCGATGCTTCTGAAGTGTACGATTTTGTGATGTCCGACCGTAACAAGTTGGCAGAAGTCGACAAACCTTTCTACACTGTTTCCATCAAAGCCGACCATGAAACCCCAATGGGTTACGTCACCGACGTGAAACAGCAATTACGTAAGGGTTATGCTTTGAAGATGGTATACTCAGCAACTAAGAAACAAGATAAGTAAACCATTCATCACAATAACTGAAAAAAAAAGAGTGAATCATTTCTTCGGTTCACTCTTTTTTTGTAACTTTGTAGCCAGATTAAAAAAGAAGTTAAAATGAAACAATATCTCGACTTACTGAACAGGATTCTTACAGAAGGCAAAGAAAAGACCGACCGCACCGGCACCGGCACCATCAGCGTGTTCGGCAACCAGATGCGGTTCAACCTCGACGACGGATTCCCACTCCTCACCACCAAGAAGCTCCACTTGAAGAGTATCATCTATGAACTTCTGTGGTTCCTTCGTGGTGATACCAATGCCAAGTGGCTTCAAGAACGCGGTGTGCGTATCTGGAACGAGTGGGCAGACCCCGATGGCGACCTCGGACACATCTACGGCTACCAATGGCGCAGTTGGCCCGACTACAACGGTGGACACATCGACCAGATTACCGATGTCATTAACCAGATAAAGAACAATCCTGACAGCCGCCGCCTGATTGTCTCTGCATGGAACGTGGCCGATTTGGGCAACATGAACCTCCCACCCTGCCACATTCTATTCCAATTCTATGTAGCCGATGGTCGACTCAGCCTCCAGCTCTACCAGCGTAGTGCCGACACCTTCCTCGGCGTACCCTTTAACATCGCCTCATACAGCCTCCTCCTCATGATGGTGGCACAAGTCACAGGCCTCCGTCCAGGCGACTTCGTCTACACTACAGGCGATACCCACCTCTACCTCAACCACCTGGAGCAAGCCCGCCTGCAGCTCACCCGTGAGCCGCGCCCACTGCCCCACATGCACATCAATCCCGACGTGAAATCCATCTTCGACTTCCAGTACGAAGACTTCACCCTCACCGACTATAATCCCTACGACCACATCAAAGCAACCGTATCAGTATGACACTCTCCATCATCGTCGCCATCGCAAAGAACTTTGCCATCGGCAAGAAAAACGAATTGCTCTACAGTATGCCAAACGACATGAAGCGATTCAAGGAAACCACTACAGGCCACACCGTCATCATGGGAAAGAACACCTTTGCTTCCTTCCCCCGTCGCCCCCTACCCCGTCGTCGTAACATCGTGCTTGCACTGCCCCACGAAGTGCCCGAAGAGAAAGAAGGAGCAGAATGGGTATGTTCGCTGCAAGAAGCTCTCGACCTCTGCAAGGACGAGGAGGAAGTGTTCATCATCGGCGGAGCATACGTCTATAGCCAGACGCTCCCCATCGCCGACAAGCTCTACCTCACCGTCATCGACGATGCCCCAGAGGATGCCGATGCCTACTTTCCCACCGTCAATTATGAGGAATGGGACGTAGAGTTACATGAGCCGCATCTTGCCGACGAGCGGCATGCCCACGACTATGTGTTCCTCAATCTTGTGAGAAAGAAATAAGCTTTCTTCACTGTTTCATCATTAAAATCTGGATTGTTACCCTTAGGAGCCGCATTTTCTCCTAATTGTTTACTATTGTCATGATTGTCATTTTGTCAGTCATGCAACTTGGCATGGTGTTTGCCAAAAGAAGAAAAGAAAACCCCTCTCTTATCTTCCCCAAGTGGCAAAGATATGGCTCTCCCCTTCCAAGGGGAGCGGGGAGAGGATCTTTATAGAATTATTAAATTAATATTATTATATGAAAGGAAACATTGGGGTTACGACCGAGAACATATTCCCCGTTATCAAAAAGTTCTTGTACAGTGATCATGACATCTTTATCCGTGAAATCGTCAGCAATGCCGTCGATGCCACTCAGAAGTTGCGAACCATTGCCCAGAAGGGTGAACTGAAGGGCGATGCAGGCGACCTGACCGTCCGCGTCAGCATCGATAAGAAGGCTGGCACGCTGACCGTGAGCGACCGCGGTATCGGTATGACCGAGGAAGAAATCGACAAGTATATCAACCAGATTGCCTTCTCATCGGCCAACGACTTCCTCGACAAATACAAGGAGGATGCGAACGCCATCATCGGCCACTTCGGACTGGGATTCTACAGCGCATTCATGGTGAGCAAGAAGGTGGAAATCGTCACCAAGAGTTGGCAGGAAGGCAGCAAGGCTGTCAAATGGTCATGCGACGGCAGTCCTGAGTACACCATCGAGGATGCGCAGAAGGACGACCGCGGAACTGACATCATCATGTATATCGACGACGACTGCAAGGAGTTCCTCGAGGATGCTCGCGTCGAAACCTTGCTAAAGAAATACTGCCACTTCCTGCCCATCAGCATCGCGTTCGGCAAGAAGAAAGACTGGAAGGACGGCAAGCAGGTCGAGACCGACGAGGACAACATCATCAACGACACTACCCCACTCTGGACCAAGAAGCCAGCCGACCTGAAGGACGAGGACTACAAAGCATTCTACCGCGAACTCTACCCGATGAGCGACGAGCCGCTGTTCTGGATTCACCTCAACGTCGACTTCCCGTTCAACCTCACCGGCGTGCTCTACTTCCCGAAAGTGAAGAACAGCATCGAGTTGCAGAAGAACAAAATCCAGCTCTATTGCAACCAGGTGTTCGTGACCGACAGCGTCGAAGGCATCGTGCCACAGTTCCTCACCCTCTTGCACGGCGTCATCGACTCGCCCGACATTCCGTTGAACGTGAGCCGCAGTTACTTGCAGAGCGACAGCAACGTGAAGAAAATCTCGTCTTATATAACTAAAAAGGTGAGCGACCGCTTGCAGAGCATCTTCAAGAGCGACCGCAAGGACTTCGAGCAGAAGTGGGACGACCTGAAGATATTCATCAGCTACGGCATGCTGACCGAACAGGACTACTACGACAAGGCCAAGGCATACGCCCTGTTGAAGGACACCGAAGGCAAGTACTTCACCTACGACGAGTACAAGACCCTCGTGAAGGACAACCAGACCGACAAGGATGGCACCCTCGTCTATCTCTACGCACAGGACCGCGACGCCCAGTACGCCTACATCGAAGCCGCCAAGAACAAAGGCTACAGCGTGCTCGTCATGGACGGCGAACTCGACTCCGCCCTGCTCGGACTCCTTGAAGAGAAGATGGAGAAGACCCGTTTCGTCCGCGTCGATTCCGACGTGGTCGACCGCCTCATCAACAAGAACAAGGACGACAAATACGAGGACTTCGAGGGAAGCCTCATCACCGACATGTTCAAGACCCAGCTGCCGAAGCTCGACAAGATAGAGTTCAACGTGCAGCAGCAGGCCATGGGAGCCGCATCAACACCAATCGTCATCACCCAGAGCGAATACATGCGACGAATGAAAGACATGGCACGCTTCCAGCAAGGCATGAACTTCTACGGCGAGATGCCCGACATGATGAACGTCGTAGTCAACACCGACCACCCGCTCATCAAGCGCATCACCGAAGAAGGCGAGTCAGCCACAGCCGACGCCCTCAAGCCCATCGAGGCCGAAATCAAGGGACTCACCGCCCGCAAGGACGCCATCAACCAGAGCAATAAGGACAAGAAGTACGACGAAATCAGTCAGGAAAGCAAGGACGAACTGCAAAAGGTGAACAAGGACATCGAAGCCGAGAAGCAGAAGAAGACCGACACCATCGGCCAGTATGCCAAGGACAACGCCCTCGTCCATCAGCTCATCGACCTCGCCCTCCTGCAGAACGGACTCCTCCGAGGCGAAGCCCTCACCAACTTCGTCCGCCGAAGTTTGGATTTGATAAAGTAAAGAAGACAATGACAGCCCCTCCCCTCAAGGGAGGGAAAATATAACAAAAGCAGACCCTCTTTATTGCAAGATAGAGAGGGTCTTTTATCATTACTTTCGTCCCTGAAGCATTTCCGACCAATAGCGGAAACGTTACTTTTCTCCCCGAAGCATTTCCGACCAATAGCGGAAACGTTACTTTCTTCCCTGAAGCGTTTCCGACCAATAGCGGAAACGTTACTTTCTTCCCTGAAGCGTTTCCGACCAATAGCGGAAACGTTACTTTTCTTCCCGAAGCGTTTCCGACCAATAGCGGAAACGTTTTTTTCTTCCCTGAAGCATTTCCGACCAATAGCGGAAACGTTTTTTTCTTCCCGAAGCGTTTCCGACCAATAGCGGAAGCATTACTTTGTTTGAAAAAAAGTAAAAAAACAGCAACTCCACATCGCTTCGCCCAAGAAAACGGCGAAAACCAAAGAAATTTCCCGTTTTTCCTTCCGTTTTGCAATAAAAGTAGTATATTTGCAGCAATTAATCGAGCAATTAATTGAAAGGTTATATATAATTAAAGGATCATATTATATTCGAAGTGATAGAACATAATATATGGAGCTATAGAATAATTAGATTATGACAGTAGGCGAGCATTGGCGTAATTATAAACTTGACAGTAAGGACTGTCACCTCATTGATGGTATTTATTACTACAATGAAAGCAATAAATATGCAATTGTACTTAAAGCTGAATCGTCTTTACAACACATTATTATTCCTGAAACAATTACATTATTAGAAGGGAAGACTACTTTACCAGTAAAGGAACTTAGCTATATAGCGTTCGCAGAAACAGATATTGAGAGTATAGTTATACCTAAAACTGTAAAAATATTACAACAGGCAGTTTTTGAGAATTGCAAACAATTAAAAAGTGTTGAGTTTTGTGGTGATATTGAACGCATACAAGATACATGTTTTCAGTTTTGCACAAGTTTGGAAAAAATCATTCTTCCTAAAAATGTAGGAGAAATTGACCGTGCCTGTTTTGCTGGATGTACCTCTTTAAAAGAGTTTGTTTTACCTGATAATATGACAATAATACCATCCTCTATGTTTAGTGGATGTGAAAGTTTAACATCATTAGAATTACCTCCTCAAATAAGTGAAATAGGATATAACAGTTTTTCTTGTTGTTATGGATTGAAGGAAATCGTTTTAGGTAAAAACATTAACAAAATCGATTGGGAGGCATTTAAAGATTGTAGTAGTCTTACAGATTTAACAATTACTAATCCACAAATGGAGATAGGAACAGAATCATTTAGTGGTTGCGTTTCATTAAGAAACATTTACCTTCCTTCAAAGGAATACATATTGTTAGATAGTTCTTTTATTGGTTGCTTAAATTTAAATAGCCAGATTTCGTTACAACGTACAGATTTCGGTGATTATTTAAAGAAACAATTGGAAGAAAAAGCCAAAGAGGAGAAGCTAAAAAAAATGAGAGAAAAAATATGGTATCGGATATGGAAAGGTACGCAAAATCTGCTCATATCGTTAATCGTTCTCCTAATTTTAATTGTCGGGGTATGCATATTTGGTTTATTGGCCCAATCATTTGCAGTAGCAGTGATAGCATTATCAATAATTCTATTTGCATTACTAATTATTTTAACCATATTCGAATTTGTAACTGATAAAAAAATACGTTTTGACCTTGATCTTTTGTATAAAAACCCTCTTGTAATAATTATAGTTATCGTATTGACAATAATAATCTCTATAGCTTATATTATTGGCATGTTTAAATAAATCTGATAGAAAGAAATTAAAACCTGTGTTGACTCCTTATTTATATATATAGGGTATCGGACGATTACCCTCGATGCGTGTAGGGATGACATCGTAGGTGATGCGCTTATTGGCGTGGACCTTCAGACGAAGCATGATGCACTGACGGGTTTGCGGCGGATGCTGGTCGAAGACGAAGTTGCCGAGGCTGTAGCACACAAGGGTGTGGCCGATGGTATCGACGGGTTGGGTGACATGGGGATGATGGCCGATGATGGCATCCATGCCGGCATCGGAGAGCTGACGGGCCAGCAGACGCTGGGTCATCGACGGCATACGGTTGAACTCGACGCCCCAATGCAACACCGCCACAATCGCGGTCTCGGGATGCTGCTCGCGATAGTCGGCGATGGTCTGCACGAGCTGGTCGGTCGATGGCTGGCAGATGCCTGAACGCCCTTCGAGATAATGCCAGTTCTCGAGCGCCATCATCACCGCATTGAACACTGCCACTTGGACGTTTCCCTTCTCGATGATGACTGGTGTGGACTGTTCCTCGTACGAGCAACCATACCCAATCGGCACGATGCCTGCCTCGCAGAGATGCTGATACGTTGCCTGCAAGCCGCGACGGCCTTGGTCGTTGGTGTGGTTGTTGGCCAATGCGGCATGGGTGATGCCCACTCGCTGCAAGTCTTTTGCCCAGTCGGCATCGGCACGGAAGATATAGCGCTTGTTGACAGGCGAAACGGTATCGGTCAACGGACATTCGAGATTGACCACTACGGCATCGGCCTGCCGGAACTCCGTCTGCACGCTGTCGAAGAGGTAAGCCACCCCTCGGCGCTCGGCAATGGGTCGCACTCCCCTATCCAACAGCACGTCGCCAGTAAAGAGAATAGAAAGCAGTTCCTCCTCCCCGTTGGATGACGGAGAAGAGGAACACGCATAGAACATGAGCAGACTAACAGCCAGTGCTATAGAAGAGCTCTTCATTGACTGTCAGCTTTTTGTCGCTATCGAGGAGCAGCGGCAGCATCCACTTCGGACGGCCCGGTGCATCGCCCTTCTCGAGACGCTCCTGCCATTCCTCGTCGGTGAGACGCTTATCCAACTCGTTCACGAACTCATAGTAGCTGTAGGTAGCACCGCGAGTGAGGTAGGTCTTACCGTCGATATCCACAACGACGTAGATAGCATCGGCATTACCTGTCGCCTCGTAGAGGATACCACACTTTTCACATCCAAGCACCACACGTGTGAAGACATCGGCCACCTGAGCAATCGAGCGGTCGGCTCCTTCAACTTCGCCCCATGAACTCAGAGAGAGGTCAGGATCGATGACGCTGAGCGTGAACCATTCGAGCGAACTGCCGAGGTACTCAATCTCGCGATATTCCGACTCGTCGAGCGGCTTGTGGTTGAGTTCCTTCTTCGTGATGTTGATACAGAAGTCGATATAGTCTTCCAGCTGCTCGGTCTTTTCACGCAGGTCATCGTTCATAAGCTTGTTCGTGTCGAGCAACTCATGTGTCATGGTGAGCATCTCACGCATCTTGTTCCAGAACTTGAGGTTCGGCTCGACGTAACCTACGAGGAGAGGTTCAGGCATTTCCTCACCGCCACCACACTCAGCACAGATAGGCTGCTCGGCATAGAGGATGGCATCGTGCTTCAGCTCTGCCCACGAAGCCAACGCCGTGTTGAGATTCTTGCGAGCCCAAGCATTCGTATTCATATAGTCAGGATAGCTCTTGTCGTTGTTCTGCAGCGTTACCAGGCACTCGAACCACTTGTTGTACATCGACAAATCCCACTCGTCAAACTTGGCAAACTTATCCTTCATCTCCTTCGACTGCTTGTCGTAATCGCTCCAAAGCGATGGATAGTCGTACACATTCTTTATAATATTGTCGGCCTCCTCAGCACCGAACGCTGAGAACACATCCAGTCCTGATGGGAATGGCTTGTTGCTATTAGGCGTCTCGTCGAACATATAGGTCAGCACCTCGCCGTCGGGTGTATAGCGCTGTGGCATGAAGTTGATTTTGTCCTCGCAGCCATCTTCGCTAATCTTCGACTTCACACGGTTGCGCTCCTTGAACAGGTTCACAAGGAACTTATCGAGCGACTTCAGCTTACCAGCATCTACGAGATCGTTCACCGATTTGTAGTTCTGCTTAGCAAAGTATTCAGCCATATCGAATACAGATACGTTATCCACCTGACCCATGAGGAAGTTCAGCATCTCATAGACATCCTGACCAGGCAGTTTGTTGCCGCTCTTCAGCGTGTTCAGCAAGTAAGCCATCATCGACGCGTACTTCACTGAGGTCTCGTTCTCACGACAGAACGTGCAAGTCTGCAACCACATCATCGCACGGAAGTAACGCTTCTGAGCCTCGGTACGAGTGTAATGTCCACGAGGCGTGAAGAGGTCGTAAGCGAAATCCAGCTCTCTGTATGACATCATCGGCGATTGCTGCATCTGAAGCGCATCGATATTCTCCAGCTCGCCTTCCACCTTCGACTTGTATCTCTCTGGTACAACAAGATCCTGATTGCCTGTCAGCAGACGGTCGCCAATCGCAAAGAATGCTGCGTTGTATTCAGCCATATCCTTGATTTCAGCGTTAGTAGTCTCACCTGCCACCTCCATCGCAGACTTGTTCATCTTCACGCAGACATTATGAATACGGTCGACAAACTCATGACGCTCAACCATCTTCAGCACATAACTGAAATACATGTGGAAGGCCTGCAGATAGACATCCGTAGTCACGTAGTTCGGAATGCGGTTGTAGTCGTTCTGCTCATAGACGTTGAACAGCTGCTGATCCTCCGTAGGTACGATGACGAAGTTGTTCTGACACAGCTTCTTATAGAACTGCTGGTCGAAATCGTCAAGCACAAACATGTTGACCGTCATCGCAGGATTCAGCAGTTTCAAACCGTCGCGGTCCATCTCACGACGCTTCTCCATTTCTGCCATCCGCTCGTCAATCTTCTTGATGAAAGCCGTCTCAGCATCTGTCAGTTTCGCATTGCTGATGTCTGTCACATATTCCTCGTTCCAGTCGTGTTGCTCCATTTTCTCGAAGCAACGCTCGTAATACCATTCACATTTCGTGCAGAAGAACGAGTTAATATCTGCATCCATAAACCACACACCCTTGGTGGCATACACATAACTCTTCAGCAAACGAAGTTCCTGATAAGTCATGTCCGAGATGTCCATGTCGAGATCAATCTTATCCGACAATTTCTCCTGTGTCATAAGGAACGAATGAGGGTTGAACTCCTCACATTCCACATTTTCATTAGCGAGTGTATCGCCTGTTGGCTTGCTTGTGTTGTTACAAGCGGTCAGCGCCAACAACATCGACAATGACAAAAGTACTTTTTTCATAATCTCATTTACCATTAGACTATTTATTATTTATTTAACTTTCTGGAGTTATAGAAGGAAGTTGTTATTAGGAGTGCAGGAGTACGGGAGTAGAGGAGTGCAGATGGCACTATGCTGTTGTTCTCATCCTTGAGTATCGTCTGCCACTCCTGTCACTACTTTTAACTCCTGCCACTACTTTTGTCTCCTATTCTACTTCCACTTTTACTTCTTTTCTCTCCTTTTCCGAGACAAACTTCAGTCCGAATCCCTGCTGCCGATAAATCCGTTCCACCGTCGTACCATCCGTGTCGCGCTCCCAGGTATGTACCATTGCAGGAATGGAATCGCGTTCCACTTTGAAGTCTATCAGCGGCAGTCCCATTCGTGAGCCGAGCCACAGGGGTCGTATCTTCCGTCCTTTGAAGAGTTTGAAGATGAACAGCCGTTTGTCGAGGTACGGACGGTAACGTGTCGCTTTAATCACGCCCACCAGAATCTCCGGACGTCCGTCTCCTGTCAGGTCTCCGCAATCGAACTGATAGACCGAATCGCGAAGTGCCCACACATCCGTCAGCGAGTCACCTATGAAATGCTGCACTTCCCACGTCGAATCATTCATCGTTTCCAACTTAATGCGACATTCCTTGCCTCCCGACTGATAAGTGTATGCCCGCTCCTGGTCACATCCTACGAGCATCAGACACAACACAACAGCTGTCAAAGACCACTTCACACTTCAATTTTTCAATTCTACTTAATCTGCAGACAAACTATCGAAGCCTTTGGCATATCAACCACCAGCGAACCGTTTACAATCTTTGCACCGTTGAATGCTGCCGGTTTCACAAGATTGGGATTCTCGAAGGTGTTGTGGTCCGCGATGTTCTTCGATGTCAGAATCTGGACGTTCTGTACTCTACCCTTGATGCCAGCAAGGTCAATCGTCACCTTCGTAGTATTCTTCAGGTCAGCATTCGCCAAATTGATGTTGACGGTTCCGTCAGCCATCTTTGATGCAGAGCAGCTTACATATGGAGCCACACGACGTGCGCTGTTCTTCTGCTCATTCTCTGCGTCGAAATAGTCACACTTCACAGTCAACGGGATGTTCGTTGCCTCCATATTCGGCACATACATTTTGAAGACATAATAGGTAGGTGTGAGCAACATCTTGTCGTCCTTCGTCAGCACCATACTCTGCAGCACATTGGCAATCTGCGCGATGTTACACATCTTCAGACGCTTGGTGTACTGATGGAAAGTGTTGAGCGAGAAGGCAGCCACCATAGCATCACGCATTGAGTTCTGCTGACGGAGGTGACCCTCGATACTACCTGGTTCCTTATCCCACCAAGTTCCCCACTCGTCGAGCAAGAGGTCTACCTTGCCGCTTGGGTCGTACTGATCCATCACAGCAATCTGCTTTCTCAGCACTTCTTCGACACCCACACCACACTTGGCAATTGCCCAGTAGTATTGGTCGTCGTTGAACTCCGTAGCGCTACCCTTACTACCGCTCCAAGTGTAACAAGTATAGTAGTGGAGCGACAAACCTTTCATGAAGTCAGCACAACGATCCATCAGGGTTGCAGTCCAATCGTAATCGTAGTCAGTAGCACCTGATGCCACCTTGTAGAGTGTATTTCCACTATACTCGCGGCAGTAGGTCTGATAACGACGATAGAGGTCGCTGTAGTACTCAGGACGCATGTTTCCACCGCATCCCCAACTTTCGTTTCCTACACCTATATAATATACCTTCCAAGGTTTCTCACGTCCGTTCTGCTTTCTCAATTTCGCCATAGGGCCATCAGCGGCAGTCATATATTCCACCCACTTGGCGGCTTCTTCCACCGAACCGCTACCTACGTTCATGCTGACGTATGGTTCGCATCCCAGCAGTTCACAAAGGTTCAGGAATTCATGCGTACCGAAGCTGTTGTCTTCCACAGTTCCACCCCAGTTGTTGTTCACCATACGTGGACGCGATTCCTTCGGACCGATACCGTCCATCCAGTGATACTCGTCGGCAAAGCAACCACCTGGCCAACGCATTACAGGGACCTTGATGTCCTTCAGCGCCTGCAACACATCGTTACGATAGCCCTGAGTGTTTGGAATCTTAGAATCCGGACCTACCCAAAGGCCACCATAGATACATGTACCCAGATGCTCAGCAAACTGGCCGTAGATCTCCTTATTGATTTTCTCCTTTGCATCGTTCACCTTCAGGGTCACCGATGCCTCTTTCTGTGCAGCTACTGGCAGCACAAGTGCCATAGCTAATGCTAATACTGATTTCTTCATGATTTGATTGGTATTTTTTTATTCTTCCTTTATAAATGTCAAGTCATTTTCCGGCCAATAGACGGATTTGCCGCCATCACGTATCTTCAGTCGCGACTCCGATTCGTCACCCCAAGTGATGATAATCTCGTCACCGTCAACAAAGTAGTCGAACGAAGTGAAGTTCAGGCTCCCAATGCGGCCGCTCGAACCTGTGCCGTCCTCATCGAAGCAAAGGCGGTCGTTGTCGTCCGTATCGTAGATGCCGCTAACTGATGCGCGCGTAAATGCCATCGGTGCCTCCTCCACTTCATTCTCCTCACTTATCTCTTCACTCTCCATCGAGGTGAGGTTGACATCACCGTTCATTCTGATAATGATTGAATCACTATCGGCTGATGTTTCCGTCGTCACAATTCCATTCACAGAGAAATTACATGACGCTAAAACACCACATCCAAACAGCAAACCAACTGTCAGTACAGATTGTAAAAACGAATTCCTTCTCATTTGACTGGTATATAAATGATTATTCGTTGCAAAGATAGTAATTATTTACCATTTAGCCAATTACTATTTACTATTTTCTTCTATTTTTCAACGTTTCAATTCTTCAATTCTTCAATTTTTATTACCTTTGCACCATGACAACAAAAAAACGTACCATCATTATCATAGTTGCTGCCCTACTCGCCATCTTTGCAGTCGCAGCTCTTATCGTGGCGAACATGTTCTGCCACAAGCTCTCGCCCCGTGAGACCACATATATTTACATCGATGACGATGACGATATCGATAGTGTCCGCACGAAACTTTCGGCAGCAGATGCCAACATATCGATGAAAGCTTTCGACTGGCTCGTAGCTTGGAAACACTACGACCAGCACATCCGTGTAGGACGATATGAAGTGTCGAAAAGCAAATCTACGCTCGATCTCTTCCGCGACCTGCGCAACCATAACTCCCAGCCCATCAACCTCGTCGTACCCAGCGTGCGCACCATCGACATCATGGCTGGGCGGCTCGCACGTCAGCTCATGATCGACTCTGCCACTATCGCTGCAAAGTTCCACGATCAGAATACTATCAAGGAGCTTGGATATACCCGCGAAACCTTCCCTGCCCTTTTCATTCCCAACACCTACGAAATCTATTGGGAAACATCCGTCGATAAGTTGATGGAGCGATTGGCGAAGGAAAACAAAGCATTCTGGAATGCCGACCGTACCGCCCTTGCCAGCCAGATAGGACTTACGAAGAATGAGGTCGTTACACTCGCCAGCATCGTAGATAGCGAGACTGCAAACAACGGAGAGAAAGCCCGCATCGCAGGACTATATATGAACCGCCTGCATCGAGGCATCCTGCTCCAGAGCGACCCTACCGTCATCTTTGCCGTAGGCGATTTCTCCATCCGCAGAGTGCTCAACAAACACCTGCAGACAGAATCGCCCTACAACACCTATCGTGTAGCTGGACTGCCTCCAGGCCCCATTCGCATCCCATCTATCGCAGGCATCGATGCCGTCCTCACCTACGAACACAACGACTACATCTACATGTGTGCCAAGGAAGACTTCTCAGGCACCCATAACTTTGCCGTCAGCTATGCCGACCACATGGCAAATGCCCGCCGATATATCAATGCGCTCAATCAGCGAGGAATTAAGTAAAACGGCTCAAGCCCCCGATTGACGCTGAATTTAAGGAGTATTGACGCATAATAGCAAATGAAAGGGACATGGGGACAAGGGGACAGCAAAAATCTACGGTGCACCCCCTTTTTCCCCCTTTATTAACACTAATATTACTTACAATATATATTATATATATAAATAATATATTAATATATATATGTAATATAATATACAACACTAATAGTTAATAACTAAGTTAATTCTATAAAGATTAGTATAGCGTTTTCAAGATGAAAAGAAGAGACTGGGAGGGGGGGTACCGCAGAAAAAGCTTGTCCCCCTGTCCCTTTGTCCCTGTTCCCTGCGTCTACGCATGTAGAGGGCAACTACATTAGGGGGAGAGACAAGCGCTTATTTCTTTTAAGTGACCCACTAACTTCCTCTATGCAGGCCATTTAACTCTTTTAGGCGGCAACTCTTCATCAAAAGCCCTTCAAAACTTCGTTAATAGATTGAAAAAGGTGGTTTTGGGATGTAACTCACCCGTATTTCCCGTTTTTTTTGACATATAGAGGCTGTATTTCCTGTTTTTTTCGTACCTTTGCACGATTTTAACAGTATTAGGAATGGAAAACAGAAGTATTGTTTCGATTGCAGACTATTCGAGGGAGAAAATCCAATATCTTTTGGATATGGCAGCTGAGTTTGAGCGCAAGCCCAATCGCACGATTCTGCAGGGAAAGGTGGTAGCTACGCTGTTCTTCGAGCCATCGACGCGTACACGTCTATCGTTCGAGACGGCTGCAAATCGTCTGGGTGCCCGTGTGATTGGTTTTGCCGACCCCAAGATAACAAGCGGAACGAAGGGTGAGACCCTGAAGGATACCATCAAGATGGTGAGCAACTATGCCGACGTCATCGTGATGCGTCACAAGCTCGAAGGAGCAGCCCTCTACGCCAGCGAAGTGACGAACGTGCCAATCATCAATGCGGGTGACGGCAGCAACCTGCACCCTTCGCAGACGATGCTCGACCTCTACAGCATCTACAAAACGCAGGGTACGCTGGAGAACCTCAACATCTATATGGTGGGCGACCTGAAGTACGGACGGACGGTTCACTCGCTGCTGATGTCGATGCGCCCTTACAACCCTACCTTCCACTTCATTGCTCCAAAGGAGCTAGAGATGCCCGAAGAGTATAAGGAATACTGCAAAGAGAAGGGTATCAAGTATATCGAGCAGCAGGACTTCACGGAGGACACGATTGCTGATGCCGACATCCTCTACATGACACGTGTGCAGAAAGAGCGCTTCAGCGACCTCATGGAGTACGAACGCGTAAAGGATGCCTATATTCTGCGTGCCGACATGCTGGGAAAATGTCGTGACAACATGAAGATTCTGCACCCACTACCTCGTGTCAACGAGATTGAGTATGATGTGGATGACTCGAAGCATGCATACTATTTCCAACAGGCACAGAACGGGCTTTATGCACGTGAGGCGCTGATTTGCGACGTTTTAGGAATCACTTTAGATGAAATCAAAAATGAAAAATAAAGATTTGCTGGTCGCCGCCCTTCAAAATGGTTCGGTGATCGACCATATACCGACAGATAAGTTGTTCACCATTGCACGACTATTGGAACTGGAGAAGTTCGTGGAGCCTGTGACCATCGGTAACAATCTTGAGAGTAGTAAAATGGGTAAGAAAGGTCTGATTAAGGTATCGGGCAAGTTCTTCACAGATCAGGAACTGAGTCGATTGGCTGTAGTGTGCCCCAACATGCAACTGACCGTGATTCGCGACTATGAAGTAGTGGAGAAGCGAGAGATTGCCTTACCCGCAAGACTCGTCAATGTGGTGAAATGCGCCAACCCCGTGTGTATCACGAACAACGAGCCGATGAAGACAATCTTCGAGGTGGACAAACTGAAGGGATTGGTTCAATGTCACTATTGTGGCAAAACACAGAAAATAGGTAAAATTAATTTGCTGTAAAGAAAAAACATATATGACAAAATTCAAGGAGCGCGCAAAGCTCGATTTATCACAAGTCAACCAAGAAGTATTGAACGAATGGAACGCAGAGGATGTGTTCCACAAGAGTATAAGCGAACGTGAGGGTTACCCTGAGTTTATTTTCTTCGAGGGTCCTCCTTCAGCCAACGGGCATCCAGGTATTCACCACGTGATGGGTCGTACCATCAAGGATACTTTCCTCCGTTATAAGACGATGCAGGGGTTCCAGGTAAAGCGTAAAGCCGGATGGGACACCCACGGACTGCCTGTAGAGCTGAGTGTGGAAAAGAGTCTGGGTATCACCAAAGAGGATATCGGCAAGAAAATCAGCGTGGATGACTACAACAAGGCATGCCGCGAGAATGTGATGATGTTCACCAACGAGTGGACGGAACTCACCGACAAGATGGGCTACTGGGTAGACCTTGAGCACCCTTACATCACCTACGACAACAAGTATATCGAGACCTTGTGGTATCTGCTAAAGCAGCTCTACAACAAGGGATTGCTCTATAAAGGTTATACCATCCAGCCCTACTCACCAGCAGCAGGAACAGGACTTTCTAGTCACGAGCTGAACCAACCAGGCTGCTATCGGGATGTGAAGGACACTACGGTAACGGCACAATTTAAGGTAGCCCCCTCCCAACCTCCCCGAGGGGAGGCTTTAAGATTCTTCCCCTCGGGGGAGACAGAGGGGGGCCGACTTCCTGTATATATCCTCGCCTGGACCACAACTCCATGGACACTTCCATCAAACACAGCTCTCTGTGTAGGTCCGAAGATTGACTACGTAGCCGTAAAAGGGCAGAACCCATATAGCGGCGAAGAGGCCATCTACATTCTGGCCGAGGCACGCCTCTCTGCCTACTTCCAAGCAGAAGAAGGTAAGGAGCTGGAGATTCTTTGGCGCGGCAAAGGAACAGATCTTTTGGGCATTCATTACGAGCAGTTGTTCCCTTGGGTGAAACCTTGTGCATTAGAGAACGACAAGGTGGTCGATAAGAGTGCCGATGCGTTTCGTGTGATTCCAGGCGACTATGTCACCACAGAAGACGGTACAGGTATCGTGCACATCGCTCCAACCTTTGGTGCCGACGATGCCAAGGTGGCAAAGGATGCAGGCGTACCATCGCTGTTCATCATCGACAAAGCAGGCGACACCCGTCCGATGGTCGACTTCACAGGTAAGTATTTCGTAAAGGACGACATGAACGAGGAGTTCGTCAAGACCTGTGTGAACGAAAGTTATTGGAAGCACTCAGGCGACTTCGTGAAGAACGCCTACGATCCTAAATATAATATAGGTGGAAAGTACGACGAGAAGGCAGCCAACAAGGATATGGACCTCAACGTCATCATGTGTTTAGAGATGAAGGAGGAAGGAACCGCCTTCAAAATCGAGAAGCACATCCACAACTATCCACATTGCTGGCGTACAGACAAACCTGTGCTCTACTACCCTCTCGACTCATGGTTCATCAAGTCGACTGCGAAGAAAGACCGTATGTTCGAACTCAACCAGACCATCAAGTGGAAACCAGAGTCAACAGGTACAGGCCGTTTCGGCAAATGGCTGGAGAACCTCAACGACTGGAACCTCTCACGCTCACGCTATTGGGGCACTCCGCTCCCAATCTGGCGTAATCGCGACACCCGCGAGGAAATCTGTATCGGCAGCGTGGAAGAGCTCTACAACGAGATTGAGAAAGCTGTAGCTGCAGGTGTCATGAGCAGCAATCCTCTGAAAGAGAAAGGATTCGTTCCAGGCGATATGACGCAGGAGAACTACGACAAGATTGACCTCCACCGTCCTTACGTTGACGATATCAAACTGGTGAGCGAGAGTGGCAACGTACTCACTCGCGAACTCGACCTCATCGATGTGTGGTTCGATTCAGGAGCGATGCCTTACGCACAGGTACACTATCCATTCGAGAACCGCGAACTCATCGATAACGGTAAGGCATTCCCTGCCGACTTCATTGCAGAAGGAGTGGACCAGACACGTGGATGGTTCTTTACCTTGCACGCAATTGCCACGATGGCATTCGACTCCGTTGCCTTCAAGACCGTCATCTCTAACGGCCTTGTGCTCGACAAGAACGGCATCAAGATGTCAAAACGTCTGGGCAACGTCATCAATCCATTCGAGTGTATCGCTCAATATGGTGCTGATGCCGTACGCTGGTACATGATTACCAACTCGTCACCTTGGGACAACCTTTCGTTCGACCCAGAAGGTGTGAAGGAAGTCACCAGCTCGTTCTTCATCAAGCTCCAGCAAGCTTATGCATTCTTCACCATGTATGCCAATGTCGACGGTTTCGAATACAAGGAAGCCGACATCCCATACGCAGAGCGTCCCGACTTCGACCGCTGGTTGCTCAGCGAGTTGAACGACCTCGTAAAGAACGTGCAGGCCTATCTCGACGACTTCGACCCGACACCAGCCGGACGACTCATTCAACGATTCGTCATCGACTTCCTCAGCAACTGGTACATTCGTCTTAACAAACCTCGCTTCTGGGCAGGCGAGATGACCGCCGACAAGCTGAGTGCCTATCAGACTCTTTACACTTGTCTTGATACCCTCAGCCGTCTCATCGCACCAATTGCACCATTCTATGCCGACCAGCTGTTCCGCGACCTCAACAGCGCGACAGACAAGGACAAGAGTGGAAGTGTACACCTCGCCAAGTTCCCAACCTTCGACGAGACACAGATTGACAGCGAACTCAACGAAGCCATGCAGGCAGCGATGGATGTCACCTCGATGGGTCTGTCTATCCGTAAGAAGGTCAAGATACCAGTTATCCAGGCACTTCAGGCAATCGCAATCCCAGATACCGACCCACTTTTCAGCGGACGCATCGAACGTATGAAGGACATTATCACCAAAGAGGTGAACGTGAAGGAATTGCAACTCATGGACGGCGCCAAACTGGTGAAGAGCGTGAAGTGTAACTTCCGTGTGATGGGTAAGAAATTCGGTAAGATGATGAAGGCCGTAGCTGATGCTGTCACCAATATGACCCAAGCACAGATAGCCGAACTCGAATCGAAGGGACAGATTTCCCTCAACGCAGCAGGTGAAGAAGCCCTTGTTGAACTGGCCGATGTTGACATCATGTCGCAGGACATCCCTGGATGGAGTGTAGCCAACGAAGGTACCGTGACCGTTGCACTCGACATCACCGTCACACCTGAATTGAAGGTTGAAGGTAATGCCCGTAAGATTATCAAGCAGATACAGAACATCCGCAAGTCGTCGGGCTTCGAAATCACCGACCGCATCACCGTCCAGATTTCCGACACCCCCGAGGTGCGCGACGTACTCGCTAATTTTAAGCAGAACATTGCCTCTCAGGTGCTCGCTAACAGCATCGACATCGCCGACAACGACGGAGAGCTTATCAGTTTCGAAGACTTCAAGGCAGCAATTAAGGTAGTGAAAGCGTGAACAAGAAGCAAGTCATCATCAGCATTGCCATCATCGTGTTGGTACTCATCATCGACCAGGTCATCAAGGTCGAGGTGAAAACCAACATGACGTTAGGGCAACACATCCCTATCACCAGTTGGTTCCAGATTGCCTTTGTTGAGAACAACGGTATGGCGTTTGGTATGTCCATTGGTTCGAAACTGCTGCTCACCCTCTTCCGCATCATCACCGTAGGATTCCTCCTATGGTACATCATGCGCCTCACACGTCGACAGTACAAAGTGGGCTTCATCGTATGCCTGTCGATGATTGTGGCAGGTGCTATTGGCAACATCGTCGACTGCATCTTCTATGGTGAGATTTTCACACAATCCACCCATACCGACATCGCACAGCTTGTGCCTTGGGGTGAAGGTTACGGTAGTGTACTCGAAGGCCGCGTAGTCGATATGTTCTACTTCCCACTCATCGAGTGGGATATGCCTGGATGGATGTGGCTCAACGACATTCCCTTCCTCCCCAACGCCTACGAACACTGCATTTTTTTCAGCCCTGTGTTCAACTTTGCTGATGCCAATATCAGCGTAGGTGTCGTCATCCTCATTCTCTTCTATCGAAAGACATTGAGCAAGGTTCTGAATGGGAAGAAAACAATAGAAGAGAAGACCGTCAACGAATCTCCAGAAAGGGAGGAAATCCTTAACGAAACAGGCGATTTGACATGAAACATCTGACACTTCTTTCACTCATCATGATGATTGGCATTTTGCTCTCTTGTGAACAAAAGCCTGATGGACTTCTGTCAAAGAGAGAGATGGAAGATGTGCTCTACGACTACCACATTGCACAATACATGGCAGCCAATCTGCCGTATGAAGAGCGCTATCAGTCGTATCTCTATATCGACGCAGTGTTCGAGAAACACGGCATCACAGAAGCACAGTTCGACTCCTCGCTTGTCTACTACAACCGCCACACCGACCAGATACGCGACATCTATGAACACGTGCAGCGCAAACTTGAGAACTACGATTCCAAACTCCAGCTCGAGAGCGGAAGCAACGAAATACGAGCATCCTTCACCCTCGGAGGCGACACAGCCGATATATGGTCAGGCCGTCGCATGATGATTCTGCGCAATAACCCCTACCTCAACAAAGAGACTTTCGTTATCCATGCAGATACTTCGTTCCACCTGAACGACCGTTTCCGTCTTTCCCTCTTTGTCGACTTCGTCCGTGAAGACCAGAACAACCGCGATAACAACCTCACGGCATGCCTCGCCGTCCATTTTAAAGACGGAAAAATCATCAGCAATGTCCGCTCATCAAACTTCCCCATACATCTCGACCTCGAACTCAACCCTTCCGACATGAAAGAAGTTGACTATCTCTCGGGCTATTTCCTCTTCCAAGGTGATTACAATAATCTCCGCGTCCTCGGCATCGTGCGCGACATTATGCTCTATCGCTACCACACCACCGATATTGCCAACCATGCAGCTGATGGTGACTCCCTCAACGTAGCAGTCGACGACTCCATTCAGATTGATAGCATAGCTATCGATACCACAGGCGGACTCATCCGACCTAGAATTCATAGTAAGCGATTCTCTCCAGCCGAACTGCGCGAACTCAACGTCGACGACAAACCAAACACTCAAATCCGTACAGCACCAGCCGTACGTACACCAAACTCCATCGGGCCAAGTCGAAGGAAGAAAAAATAAAACCGTATGGGTGCTACTTGGGAAATAGGACAGAACGGAGAGGAACTTGCAGGCGATTACTTGATGAAACACGGTTTCCGAATCCTTCATCGTAATTGGAACCTCCACAAAGGGTGCGAGTTGGATATCGTAGCCACGAAAGACAACCAGCTCCATTTCATCGAAGTAAAGACCCGCAGTCGTGTCACAGAATTCTCAGGTCGCCCAGAGCAGGCTATTACTGATGCAAAACTCCGCAACATCGTGCGTGCCATCTACCGCTATCAAAACATGTACCACATCGATATGGAGATGCACATTGATGCTATCGGCATCGTCTACCATTCAGAGCAAGACTACACCATCAACTTCACACCCGACATTGCTTACATGCCCTTCAACCCCTCTGGTCCTGCCTACGGATACGGCTACAAGAAAAAACGGAAATACTAATAGTGAAGCGCATGAGTTAGCCTACCCTTTTCTATCACAAGGGTACGCAACCACTGGGTATGAGGTAGTTCCTCGATGAGGGGATAATGACACACGAGGATATCATCTTGCAATTCCACCACATGGTTCGTGAATTGCTCTCCATCGATTACCACCCTATTTGCTGCGAGACGAGTCATTGTTCGTTTGATTTCAGTTGCAAAGATAGACAAATAAATTGAAAATAGAAGATTGGAGATTAAAATTCAGAAAAAATTCTGGGGATTTGCGTTCTTTTTTTAAAAAAAGGTTGTTGTTTTAAAAAAGAATGACTAACTTTGTAACCCGTATTCATAAAGCATCATAAGAAAGGAAAAACAAAGATGAAATACGGTTTTGATAACGAGAAATACGTTAAAATACAATCGGAACATATCAAGGAGCGCATTGCCCAGTTTGGTAACAAACTGTACTTGGAATTAGGTGGTAAGTTGTTCGACGATCACCATGCGAGCCGTGTGTTACCAGGTTTCCAACCCGACAGTAAGCTGAAGATGTTGCAGCAGCTGAGCGACAGCGCAGAGATTGTGATTGTGATTAGTGCAGTCGATATCGAGAAGCAAAAGGTGCGTGGCGATTTAGGTATCACTTACGACATGGACGTGCTGCGCTTGCGTGAGGAATTCCAGAAGCGTGGATTCTTGGTAAGCAGTGTGGTCATCACCCACTATAACGGTCAAGGTTCGGCTGATGCGTTCAGTCACAAGCTGACACGTATGGGCATCCGTTCTTACTTCCACTACACCATCGAGGGCTACCCGTCGAACGTGGCGTTGATTGACTCTGACGAGGGTTTCGGCCGTAACGACTATGTAGAGACAACCCGTCCTTTGGTCATCGTGACGGCTCCAGGTCCTGGAAGCGGTAAGATGGCGGTATGTCTGAGCCAGTTATATCAGGAACATCAGCGTGGCATCGAGGCAGGCTATGCAAAGTTCGAGACATTCCCTGTTTGGAACCTGCCGCTGAAGCATCCTGTAAACATCGCCTACGAGGCTGCTACAGCTGACTTGAACGATGTGAACATGATCGACCCGTTCCACTACGAGGCATACGGCAAGATTGCCATCAATTACAACCGCGACATCGAGATATTCCCTGTGCTCGACGCCTTGTTCGAAGGCATCTACGGCCAGAATCCTTATAAGTCGCCAACAGATATGGGTGTGAATATGGTGGGATTCTGCATCTCAGACGATGAGGTATGTCAGGATGCATCGAAGAACGAAATCATCCGCCGCTACTACACAGCACTCAACCATCTGGCAAATGGTGAAGGCAACGATAACGAGGTGAGCAAGATTGCCTTGCTGTTCAAACAGGCGAACATCAACAGCGCTTATCGAAAGACCACCGTAGCTGCAAAGGAACGTAAGGAGCAATCGTTAGGCAAAGCATGTGCAGCTATCGAACTGGACGACGGCACCATCATCACAGCAGAAGAGAGTGAGCTGTTAGGTCCAAGTGCAGCTTTGATTCTCAATGCCACGAAACATCTGGCAGGTATTGACCATACTCTCAAACTGATTCCGCAAGACTTGATTGAGCCGATACAGAAGACAAAGACGGAGTATTTGGGTGGAAACAATCCACGACTGCATACCGATGAGGTACTTGTAGCCCTTTCTGTGCTCAGTCCCCACGACGAGAACTGCCGCTTAGCACTCGAAAGTCTGCCTCAACTGCGTGGTTGTCAAGCTCATTGCACCGTAATGCTGAGCGAGGTCGATCGCAAGATATTCAAGAAGTTAGGTGTTGGATTGACATGTGATCCTGTGAAGAAGAGGTGAGAGAAGTAACATAAACAATGAGACATATTACCCGAATCGTCATCATACTATTATCGCTATTTATTGTCTCGCCTACATTCGCCATCAAGAAAAAGAGGGTGAAGAAAGGTGAGGTAATAGTGGTGGCTGCACCTGAACCTGATGCACCTGCAAGCACATTCAAGGCGAAACCCGATACATCACCGCATAAGCGGAAGCAGCCAGTGATTGGGTTGCTTGGTGATGAAGGCGACCACCTGCATGGTATCGATGTGAGCCACTATCAGGGACGCATTGACTGGCGTGCGGTATCGAAGAGCAAGGATGTGGGGTATGTGTACATCAAGGCAACAGAATCGAATTACATGGTCGATGACACCTACGAATATAACCTGACGGAAGCTCGCAGAAACGGCATCAAAGTCGGTAGCTATCATTTCTTCCGTCCAGGTGTGTCGGCAGCCGGACAGTTTGACATCTTCAAGCGTGTGATAGACAAACGGAAACAAGACCTGCTACCTCTCATCGATGTGGAAGTGACAGGAGGAGTATCTGTCGCAACGATGCATAGTCGCCTGCAAGAGTTCCTGAAACTGGTGACAGAGGAATACGGACGCCGTCCCGTCATCTATACAGGTCGCAACTTCTACAACAAATACTTTGCCTATAACGACTTCTACAAACCCTACTTGTTCATGATTGCGATGTACAACACGGAAGAGCAACCCTATCTGGAAGATGGCGAGGACTACATAATTTGGCAGTATTCGAGCAAGGGACGCATCAACGGCATTCGTGGCGATGTAGACCAAAGCCGGTTTGTAGGTAGGCATACGTTAAGTGAGATATTGTATAAGTAAGCTCCTCCCCCATCATAACATGAAACATATTTATTTCATAGTACTGTTGTTTTCGTGCATGACGATTCGTGCACAGCAGGTGGAGTATGCTGCGGCAGACAGCATCCGCATTGAGCAGATACTGAAGCAGGCACAGAAGGAGAAGCCAGAGAATGCAATGCTGTATTTCGGCAAGCAGTTCTTGGGCGTGCCTTATGTGGGCCATACGTTGGAAGTGGGCGATAAGGAACACCTTATTATAAATACGCGCGAACTGGATTGCACCACCTTCGTGGAAAACGTGCTGGCACTCTATCTGTGTCATCAGTCGAAAAGCACTTCGTTCCGTTCGTTCTGCAACAACCTGCGCAACATACGCTATCGAGGCGGAAAACTGACTGACTACACCTCACGTCTGCATTACTTCACTTGGTGGGGCGAGGATAACGAGCAGATGGGATTAGTGAAAGCAATCGATATGGGCAAATTTCCCTTCACAGCCACCCAACGGCTCAACATCAACTACATGAGCGTCCACCCTACCCTCTATAAACATCTCAAAGCCAATCCGCAGTTCGTGAAAGTCATTGCAGCCCAAGAGAAAGCCAGCAACGGCAAGACTTACCGATATATACCTAAGTCGCTCTTGAACCGCTCTGAGAGTGAACTGTCGTGCATCCACACAGGTGATATTGTGTCGCTGATTACAAAAAAAGCTGGTCTTGATACCAGCCATGTAGGAATTGCAGTTTGGCAAAACGGGAAGCTCCACCTCATGCATGCCTCATCCCTCAACATGAAAGTGATACTCGCCCCTTCAACCTTCTACGACTACGGACAGCGCCAAACGTCGATGTTAGGAATCAGGGTGTATCGTCCTATTGCAAATCAACCACAGTGATACCTGCGCCCCCAAACTGAGGATTCTCGTCGCGATATGAAGTCACTTCGGGGATGGTGTTGAGATACTGACGGATGAGCTGTCGAAGGATGCCGTTACCTGTACCATGAAGAATACGAACACGTGAGGCACTTGCCACCAACGCATCATCGATGAAAAGTCCGATAGTCTGGAGGCACTCATCACCTCGCAATCCACGCACATCGATTTCGCCCGTGAAGTTCAGGGTCGTTTCACGTATCTGATCCTGCGTCGAAGAACGTACGATGTTCACCGTTCTGTTTTCTGCTTTCGGTGCCTGAGAGGGTTCGAGACGGTTGAGTTTCACGTTCGTCTGAATCGATCCGAATGCCACGAGTGCTTCACGTCCGTTAAGTTTCAGAATGCGCCCGATAGTAGTCTGACCCTTCATCTTGACATAACTGCCTTCCGCCAATTCGGTAGCAGAAGAGCCACTCTCCCTTACGGGGTGAGAGCTTGATTTGTCCTTCGAGGAGGATTTGGAAGTTCTCTTTTGCTTATCTTCATCCGTCTTGTGGAACGTATCGACATGATCCTTGAATCGGGTGAGTTTCTCACGCACCTGCTTCGTGCGCTCACGCTCCGCCTGTGCTTCCTTGATGTCGCGGATGGTACGTTCTATCTTTGCGTTCGAGCTATCCAGCAGTTGCTGTGCTTCCGCCTTCGCTTTAGCGATAATCTCATGCTTCTGGGCATGAATACGGTCGAACTCGTCCTCGTAGCGTTGGATGGTCGATTCGAGTTTCTTCTCCTTATGATGGATTTCCTGACGTTTGTTTTCCCAATAGCGTTTGTCGCGCGAGATGTCCTGCAGGTACTTGTCGGCAGAGATGTAGTTCTGTCCCACCAGTTCCGAAGCCTCAGCGATGACATCTTCGGGGATGCCTATCTTGCGCGCAATTTCAACTGCAAACGAACTGCCCGGGTTGCCGATACGAAGTTGGAACAGCGGCTGCATCTGCTGACGGTCGTACAGCATCGCACCATTCACGATGCCCGCCGTATCCTGTGCAAACTCCTTCAGGTTCTGATAGTGCGTCGTAATGACACCAAACGCTTTCTTATCGTTGAAACGTTTCAACACCGCCTGAGCGATAGCTCCACCTATCTGCGGCTCCGTACCTCCACCAAACTCATCGATGAGAATCAAGGTTGCATAATTCGCGTTCTTCATCATCATCTTCATGTTGAGCAGATGCGATGAATAGGTCGAGAGGTCGTTCTCGAGGCTCTGCTCGTCACCTATATCGATAAAGATATTCTGGAAGATACCGACATTCGAACTCTCATCAACAGGCAGCAGCAAGCCGCATTGAAGCATATACTGCAACAGTCCTACGGTCTTCAGACAGACAGACTTACCTCCAGCGTTAGGGCCTGAAATAAGCAGGATGCGCTGCTTGCCGTCCAGTCGGATATTGAGCGGCACAACCTCACGTCCGTGTTTGGCTAACGACATCTGCAACAGCGGATGAATGGCTGTCACGAAATCCAGCTGCTGACGCGGTTCGACGGTAGGCAGCACAGAATTGGTGTTGATTGCCAGTTTGGCTTTCGCACGAATGAAATCGATATCGCCCAGAAACTCGTACGACTGAATCATATCGAGCAAATAGGGACGAATGGAATCAGAGAATACGATGAGGATGCGCACAATCTCGCGACGTTCCTCGCTCTCGAGTTCACGGATGCGATTGTTGGCCTCAACCACTTCAGCAGGTTCGATATACACCGTTCGGCCAGAATCCGACTCATCGTGTACGATACCGTTGATTTTGCGTTTCATCGCAGGTGCCACAGGGATGACCAGTCGTCCGTCGCGAATCGCAGGAGCAGCATCGCGTTCTACGAATCCCTCCCCTTTCGCCTCACGAAGAATGCGATGGAGCATACCCGATATGCTGTTTGATGTGTGTAGTTTCTCCTGACGGATACGCATCAGTTCTACGGTAGCCGAGTCTTTCACCTCGCCGTATTTGTCGAGAATCTGACTGATACGTCGCACGATATTCGGGTACGTCTTGATGTTTTGCGTCAAAGCCGACAACTGAGGATAGACCGCCTGTTCGTCACCTTCTGTGCGACGAGCAAAAAACTTCACAATACGGTCGATAGAATCCAGCGAACGTTGCAGGTCAAACAGTTCCTCAACCAGCAGATACGTATTAGCAATCTTGATGCGGCGCAGAGCCGGACGCACATCGAAGAAATGCTGATCGGGAAACTCCTCCTCACGCAACACCCTCACAAACTCAGAGGTCTGCGATAGTGCCGTTTGAATCTGCTCGTATTGTGCAGAGAACTCCATTGCCTCCACACGCTCCACACCTAAGGGGCACAGACATGCCTCCTTCAACATCTTTCGAATGACGTCGAACCCTATCTTCGCTTCAAAATTATCTGGATATATCACCTATTTTTAGTTGTTAGTTTTTAGTTGTTAGACTTTAGACCTTTGACCTTTGACCTTGTCTTACATTTTTTCATTTTTCAATTTTTACATTTTCCCTGGGTGGGGGCTTCTTCTCCCCACAGCTTCTCCATCCGTTCCTTGAGCTTCGCCTCCTGCGGATTGTCCTGCGCATGCCAGAACTGCCGACCCTCTGCCTCGTCGGGCAGAAACTGCTGACGGACGAAATGGCCCTCGTAGTCGTGCGCATACTTATAATCCTTCCCATAGCCCAACTGCTCCATCAGTTTCGTAGGAGCGTTTCGCAGATGAAGCGGAACAGGCAGATTGCCCGACTGCTCCACATACCGCAACGCATCGTTGATCGCCATATAGGCAGAATTGCTCTTGGGGCTGGTTGCCAGATACACCGTCGCTTCAGCCAACGGGATGCGACCTTCGGGCCACCCAAGTTTATGCACGGCATCGAACGCGGCATTCGCCAACAGCAGGGCATTCGGATTGGCAAGCCCTATGTCCTCGCTGGCCGAGATGACCAGTCGGCGGGCAATAAACTCAGGTTGCTCACCTCCCTCAATCATGCGAGCCAGATAATAGATGGCTGCATCGGGATTGCTGCCACGGATGCTCTTGATGAAAGCCGAAATCAGGTCGTAGTGCATCTCGCCGTCCTTATCGTAGGCAAGCGGATTCTGTTGCAGACACCTCGTCACCACATCATCCGTAATCACATCCGACTCCTGCGTCGTCAGTTCCAGGATATTCAGCAGCTTGCGAGCATCACCACCCGAATAGCGCAACAGCGCATCCGTCTCCTTCACCTCAATCTTACGCTCCTTCAACAGCACATCCTTCTGCAACGCCTGCTCCATCAGACGCAGCAAGTCGTCCTTGTCCAGCGGATTCAGCACATACACCTGACAGCGACTCAGCAGCGGACGAATCACCTCGAACGAAGGATTCTCTGTCGTGGCACCTATCAACGTCACCACGCCCTGCTCTACCGCTCCCAAGAGCGAATCCTGCTGGCTCTTTGAGAAACGATGAATCTCATCGATGAAGAGGATCGGATTGCCCGTACCGAAGAAACGCGACGACTTGGCACGCTCGATCACCTCACGCACATCCTTCACACCGCTGGTCACAGCACTCAGCGTGAAGAACGGCACCTCCAGCGTCTTGGCGATGATATTCGCCAGCGTGGTCTTACCCACCCCCGGAGGTCCCCACAGGATGAACGACGCGACACGCTTCTGTTCAATCATGCGGCGTATCACGGCACCCTCACCCACCAGGTGACTCTGTCCTATATAATCGTCGAGCGTCTGCGGACGCATCCGTTCTGCCAAGGGCTGTTGCATATCAATTTCGATTTTAACTGCAAAGTTAATAATAATTCACCATTCATCATGCATAATTCATAATTATTTAGATAAATGTACGAAAAAAAAGCGGAATTAACCAATTAACCGATTAACCAATTAACCAATCAACCAAAAGGACTGCCTCTGGAGGATGCACGTGCGCTGCCCGGGATTGTGCAAGTGTAGGCTCTTCGAGGGTGCAAATGCAGGCTCGCCTGCCCGCTTTTCTTTTACGCTGACAAATGTTGTGCAAGCCGAATGCAGAGCCAAGCTTGTTTGAGCTATGCTGAGGCGCTGCCAACATTCGCAGTGGGATTTTCGAGTGAAACTCGTGCAGAGAAGATGCAATCTTACCCCTGCTTAAGACCTCTGTCTTAATCACACTGCAAAGTTACGAAATAAAAATGAATTGTGCAAATATTTAAGCAATTATTTTCGTCAAAAAGTGAAAATAATTATATAATTGATAGATTTGCATGACTGATAATATAACCATTACGGATTTGGACATTTTGGACATTGGACATTTGGACATTTATGTTTTTGAAAAAAATGAAGGAAGAAAAATTAATATAT
>JAGAAL010000042.1 GCA_017615245.1 Bacteroidaceae bacterium | reverse complement strand
GTTACATAAGCAAATCTATGCCAAGTATGATGGGGATTTCGACAGGATCTACTCGGAAGGGTACAACAGCAAGTCGTATAAGGGTCGGGTTATTGAGCCAGGGAAGGTTTATGAACTGAGTTATTCGGAATGTTCATGTCCCAAGGTAAAATGTGGACTCAGGAGCAATCCGGAACAATGTGAGTGCTCCAGGCAAAGTATTTTATATATTCTGTCGCAGCTTGAACCTGACAGCCAGTTCGATGTCCGGATTGAGAATACTATTCTGAGAGGAGGTGACCGTTGTACTTTTAGGATAATAAGGCGTGCCGGTGTGAAGCGATTAATTGCTATCTGCGGGCTGGACTGCGAGAAGTGCGATGCCTATATCGCCACGAAGAACAATGACCAAACTTTACGTGAGAAGACTGCCAAGCTATGGTCGGAGTTGAATAACGCCCCCATTCTGCCAGAGCACATCAACTGTGATGGGTGTCGTGTGAATGGGAGAAAGACCGTCTTTTGCGACCAACTATGCGGCATCCGTCAATGTGCATTGAAGAAAGGCATAGTAACCTGTGGTGATTGTCCTGAGATGGAAACTTGTCCAATTCTTAAGGCCGTTACCGCAAATAGTCCTGAGGCTCTGAACAACTTAAAAGTATGAAGATAGAACCTGCAACTAAACAGGATGTTCCTGCAATACTCGACTTGCAGCGCAAGGCTTTTGGTCCTCTGTGCGAGGAACTGGATTGGAAAGATGCTCCCGTCTTGACAGAGTCATTGGAACATGCCTTAGAGGAATCCGCACGATGTACGACATTGAAAGTGCAAAACGACGAAGGACTTATCATCGGTTCCGTTAATGGAAACGTGACAGATGGTTCCCTATATATTGGCCGTCTCATGGTCTTGCCAGAATATCAGCAACAAGGCATCGGCAAACAACTGTTCCGAGAGATTCAATCACGTCTTCCACATAACCGTGCTTGGCTATGCACGTGCCAGCAGGTGAGTCCTCCATACGAGTTCTATCTGCGTGAGGGCTTCAAACCCTACAAGAGTGAGGTTGTCGGACCAGGATTGACTTGGGTTTATATGGAGAAGAAGAATTTATAACTTGAAGTAATAAGATGGAAACAGAAAGAATATTATTGTAAAAGTGATGAAATTGGAAAAAATAAAAAGTTAAGTTCACTGCCGTTTTTTCCCGTTTCACCAACTTTCTTCTTTTATTTCGCACATAAAGGGCATACCTTTGCGTTCAAAAAATTGCGAAATAATGGAGAAAAATATGAAAAGATTGTTTTTGTTGGTCGCCATGACGCTGTTGTCATGTGTCGGCATGTTGGCACAGAAGACGTTTGATGTAAGCGGTTCTGTGATTGAGAAAGAAACGGGTGAAGCTGTTGTGGTTGCCACCCTGCAGTTGCTCACCCTGCCTGACAGCGCATTCGTGGAGGGCAAAACGACGGGAACGCAAGGTGAGTTCACCTTCAAGAATGTGAAGAAGGGAGAATACACCTTGAAGATTTCGTTCGTCGGCTACGTCACGAAGTATGTCGATGTGAATCTGAACACCCAGAAAAAGGGGAATGTGAACCTTGGGTACATTACCATGTCAGCAGATGCCATTCTGCTGAATGCTGCCCAAGTGACTGCCAATGTAGCCAAAGTGTCTGTATCGGGCGACTCGCTCATATATAATGCAGCTGCTTATCGTGTGCCCGAAGGATCGACACTGGAGGCGTTGGTGAAGCAATTGCCTGGCGCGAAGGTGGATAAGGAGGGTAATATCAAGATTAACGGAAAGACGGTCAACAAAATACTGGTTGATGGTAAGGAGTTCTTCCTGAATGACAAGGAAGTGGCGATGAAGAACATCCCCACGGAAATGATAGACAAATTGAAGACCTACAACAGGAAGAGCGACCTCTCGCGTGTGACAGGCATTGACGATGGTGAGGAGGAGACTGTGCTCGACCTGACTGTGAAGGAAGGAATGAAGAATGGATGGGTCGGCAACGTGAATTTGGGAGCAGGAACGGAGAAGCGATATGCGGAGCGATTCAATGTGAACCATTTCAACGACGACTTCCAAGCCACAGTGTTGGGTAGTGCCAACAACGTGTCGGATATGGGCTTCGGAGGTGGAGGCGGTCGCTGGGGCGGCTGGGGTGAGCAAGGTCTGCGCAACAGCAAGGAGGTTGGTGGAAACTTTGCCACAGCCAATCCAAAGCTGGAGATAGGTGGTAGTGTCCGTTATCGCTATGATGGCAGCGACAACGAGAACACATCTTCCACCGAATATTTCAATGCCTCATTAGCCAAATTCAACAATGATTACAGTAAAAACTTCACATCAAACCAGCGTGTCTCCAGCAATTTCCGTCTGGAATGGAAACCCGACACAATGACCAACATCATCTTCCGTCCCAACTTCACCTATTCGCGCGACAGAGGCAGAGGATACAGCACATCGGGTTCCTACAGCAACGATCCCAACGACACCCTCCTTTATAAATTGGCGGACATCGTGATTAACACCAACACCAATCGCAACATGAGCTATAGCACCAATGGCAACTTCAGCGGAGAACTGCAAGCCAATCGCAAACTGAATGAAAAAGGACGCAACATCACCTTGCGCATCAGTGGAAACTACAGCGATGGCAAGAGCAAGCAGTTGTCGGCTGCCAACATCACTTACAACACTTTGGGCACTGACCAGCAGAACAACCGAAACTACAACACCCCGACCAAGAACTACGGCATACAGGGACAGTTGACCTACAGCGAACCGATTGCCGACAGAACTTACCTGCAAATGAGCTACAGCTACAACTACAGCTACAGCAAGAACGATCGTCGCGCCTATATCTATGACAGCGATGCATTCAAGACTCTGTCGCAAAGCATGGCGAACAACAGATACAACATCAATGCTGTGTTGCAGTTCATGGACGAAATGAAATACGTGCTCAATGGCACAGATTCCATAGCCAATCGACTGAGCCAGTTCTCTGAATATCGCAACTACAACCAGACCATCAACCTCAGTTTCCGCAGGGTGCGCGAGAAGTACAACTTCAGCATCGGACTTGACTTCCTCCCACAACGTACCACACTCAACTACAAATATATGGGGTACACGTATCCTGAGATCACACGCAACGTGTTCAATATCGCACCACGCATCAATCTCCGCTATCATTTCGATAAGCAAACCAACCTCCATGTGCTTTATAACGGGAGAACACGTCAGCCAAGTATGACCAATCTGCTCGACCTCAAGGACGACTCCAATCCACTTGTCATCACCAAGGGTAATCCAGGACTGAAACCCTCCTTCTCGCACAACATCTTTGCCGACTTTGACACTTACAATGCTGAAAAGCAACGGGGTATCTTCTCATGGTTCTGGTTCAATGCCACTCGCAACAGCATCGACAACAAGACCACCTACAGCTCGACAGGCGTGCGTACCACGATGCCGATGAACATCAATGGTAACTGGAACGGTGGTGGTGGCGTGGGTTTCAACACAGGTCTGGGAAAAGAGAAAGCATTTAACCTTGATATGGATTTCGGAGGTGACTATTCGCACAATGTAGGTTTCTATAACAATGCAGCGGGCGATGACAATACTGCTGACATCAAATCTGTCACGAAAAACATCAGCCTCGACACTGGACTCGATTTTTCATACCGTACAGATAAGATCAGCGCCTCGCTCAATGGCCGCCTGAATTATTCACACGCCAAGAACGACCTCAACCCGATGGGAAACATGAAGACCTACGATTTCTCCTACGGGGCAGAATTTGAATGGACATTCCCCTGGGGTACCACTCTATCGACCGACATCGGCATGAGCAGCCGTAGGGGATACTCTGCACGCGAGATGAACACCAACGAACTGTTGTGGAATGCGCAAGTTGCTCATTCCTTCCTCAAAGGGCGTGCCTTGACGGTTATGTTCGAGATGAACGATATCCTCGGTCAGCAAACCAACATCAGTCGCGACATCTCAGCACTCATGCGCACCGACTCTCGCCATAACGCCATCTATCAGTACGGCATGCTCCGCCTCATCTACAGATTCAATATCTTGGGCGGCAAAAACGTCCTCAAAGAAAAGAAACGCGATGAAGAATGGGAAGGTGAATATGGTGAATGGCATGGTGATTGGTGATAAAGAAGTGAAGTTTTCTCGCTTTTTTCGAAATTCTCTCAACTCTAAACACTAAACTCTAAACTTTTTATTATCTTTGCAATCGGAATGAAAACAAGAAAGATCATACATGGAGTGCTCCTGGTGCTGGGGCTGTCAGTAATAGGACTGCTGTTCTACTACGCTGTGTGGCTGCTCCTTGATGAAGATTTCAGGGAAATGTGGCAATACGGATGGCCCTGGACTTCATGGATGGTGCTAATGGACTATACCGCCACCTGTCTGGTGACGACGCTGGTGACGCTTTATTACTGGCGGTCGCGAGAGAAGGCTGAAAGGGAGCGTGACAAGTTCCGTCTGCAGGCACTGGAGAACCAGTTGAGTCCGCACTTCGTGTTCAACAACTTCAGCATCTTAGCCGACCTGATTGAAGTGGACCCGAAGAAGGCATCAACATACCTGATGAACCTGTCGAAGGTGTATCGCTACACACTCTCGCACCTTGACCACGATATGGTGACCTTACAGGAGGAATTAGCGTTTCTCGATCGCTATCTCGATTTGCTGCAACAACGATTCGGAGAAGGCATACAAGTGAAGATTGCACCCGATGTGGCTAAGCTGCAAGGAAAGTTGCCACCAGCCGCCCTACAGATGCTGATAGAGAATGCCATCAAGCACAACGAGCACACCAAGGAACGTCCACTCATCATCGACGTGACGAACAACGGGCAGCGCATCAGCGTGAGCAATCCCAAGCAACCTATCACAACAGCTGAATCCACCAATGTAGGACAACACAACATTGTGGAACGTTACCGTCTGCTGACCTCGCAGAAGGTAGTCATCAGCGACACCTCAAACAGGTATTCTGTAACCATTCCGCTGTTAAGTGAAAAGTGAAGAGTGAAAAATTTGCTACCGCAATAAAGTCATGAGAATACTGATCATTGAAGACGAACAAAGCAATGCAGACCGCCTGAAGAGAATGCTTGAAGGCGAACACGAAATTGTGGGCGTATGTGCCAGCAACGCAGAGGTGAAGGCGTTCTTTGCTAATAGTACACACAACGATGTTGACCTGATACTGAGCGACATCCAGTTGGGTGACGGACTCAGCTTCGAATCGTTGCGAACAATCCCTGAAGCCATCCCAGTCATCTTCACCACTGCCTATGACCAATATGCTGTGCAAGCCTTCCGCTTCAACAGTCTTGACTATCTACTGAAGCCCATCGATGCCGACGAGCTTCATGCAGCATTGGAGAAAGTTTCAAGTTCCAAGTATCAAGATTCAAGTTCTACCACCGACGCTATCGCCCAGTTGCTGGAGTCAGTGAAAAGTCAGTCCATCCGCTATCGTGAGCGTTTTCTCATTCCCCATCGCAGTGACGAATACCTGATTATCCCCGTCAGCGAAGTGAGCCACATTACCATTCGCGACGGTGTGGTGCGCCTCTGCACTCTTCAGGGCAAATACCACACTCTAAATATGACGCTTGAAGAAGTAGAGAGTCAGCTCGATCCCCAGCGTTTTATGCGTGTGAATCGTCAATATATCATCAGCGCCATCGCTGTGCAGAAACTCTCCA
Organism: Bacteroidaceae bacterium; assembly: GCA_017615245.1. Lineage (GTDB taxonomy): Bacteria > Bacteroidota > Bacteroidia > Bacteroidales > Bacteroidaceae > Colivivens. The sequence goes on along the minus strand of JAGAAL010000042.1, from coordinate 1,896 downwards.
CCTATTTCCTTGGCAAGATGCGCATTCACATGACTGCCGTCCCCAACGAGGAAATCATCGTCAGCAAAGACAAAGTCGCCACTGTAAAACGCTGGCTGGATTCGTAAAACAATATTGGACGAACGCCTGGCTTATCAAAAAAATGATTGAGAAATGAACATACTGATAATAAATGATTTATATATCAGTAGTGAGCAATTTGTAAGTTGGTACTGACCAGTTGATGAGTTGGTACTTATCAGTTGATGAGTTGGTACTTACCGATTGTCAAGTTGGTACTTACCAATTGATGAGTTGATACTTACCAGTTGATGAGTTGATACTTACCAATCTTTCCATCGACTTCACTCAGTCGTCAATTTTCGACAGCAAATGTATGCATTCCTCTCGCACTTCATCAAAAAACCTCCAGCACAAAAAACACCCGTACAAAGCTGTACGGATGCTTTCTTATTAATCTGTTTGCAATCGTTACTTCACATACACTTTCTTGCTATTGCCCAAGCAATACCTGCCTTATTTTAAATATAGGTTGAGTATTGTATGATTGTGGCTCAGTTGTAGGCATTGACGATTTGTCCGTTAAAGTTGATGCGATAGCGGTAAAGACCACGCTTTACTGGAAGGTCGGCATCTTCAGGAATCTGATAAATCGCTCCCAAGTTGTTCAAATCAAAGATGACCCCACACTTGGCACATTTGGCATAGCCTTCATTTGTGAGGCTCAGACGACGATCAGCACGGTCACAAATGGGACAAGCAAGGTCATAACAGAGGGCTTCGCCATAGATGTTGGTACCAACAATCAGTCCTCCCAATCCCAATCCATAGTTAATGCTCAACTGGTCAAGGGGATAGTAACCTTTGAGACCAGAACTGCTGACAAGTTCTATCTGGGTCTTGTCCTCCACCACTCTTTTCCGAATACTGGCAAACTGACCATAATTTCCCATTACGTAGAACAGCACATCAGATCTCAGCACATCGAAGGCACAATACACATGCTCACGATTGGAGTAGATTGCTGCCACACTACTTGGAACGATTGTCGTAGAACATTCCACAATCAAGGTGTTAGTAGCAGTTTCTATGATAGCATTACAGTTTTCGCGAGAGTCATAGACAGAATTATTTTTATCAACAACAATAGAAGTTAAACCACTACAATCAGAAAAGGCCTTTTCTCCGATAGTTGTCACATTTGCGGGAATCGTCAAAGATGTTAAGCTGCTACATCCCGAGAATGCGTAGTCATTAATTGATGTCACACTGTTAGGGAGGGTCAAAGACGTTAATCCTGTACATCCAGAAAACGCGGAACTCCCAATGGAAGTCACACTGTTTGGAAGAGTCAAAGAAGTTAAGCTAGTACAGTTTGAGAATGCAGAACTCCCTACTCCCAGCACCTCATAACAATTCCCCTCGTAGGTGATACTAGAAACGATTTTTGCTATACTCTTAAACCCAGTCTTGTCATATCCAGAGACGACTAAATGTCCTTCTTCGACGGTGTATTTGATATAATCAAGATAGAAGTTCTTGTCGTCTACGGCAGAAAAGATGCTACCGTTAGAAGCTTTACCATTCTCGTTTATGACAATATAGGTAGTAGTTCCTCCACTCGTATTGGTGTTACCACCAGTTCCTTCGCCATCATCTTTACTACATGCAGTGAACAATATATACATTGACAACACCATTAAAAATAATAAATCCTTTTTCATCTTGAACTTGATTTAAGTTATAATATGTATACACTACTGTCCCGTTAAAGTGGACTGATCGTTCTTTGAAATCGCTGAAATAGAGTCTTTTACAATCAGTTTTGAGAGTGCACGGATTTGAATTTGTAACTTTGCAGCCTTTTAACAGGATTGCAGATGAACAAAGACAAGT
>JAGAAL010000041.1 GCA_017615245.1 Bacteroidaceae bacterium | reverse complement strand
TAGTATTGAATTATTTATATTGGTTGTAAAGTCGAGTTTGCAAAATAGAAATTATTAATGTCACATGTCACAATGTCACACGTTTATTTTCAAAAAATATATGTTTTTTACAAAAGTATTTCGTACCTTTGTAGTGCTTTTGAGGGGGCGAAAAACCGAAGGAGCAATTCAGGGTTAATTCAGGGTTAATACTGGGTTAAAGAAAGGTTAAGAAACATGCGGAAAGGTGTTTCACATATGTGCTTAGCCAGAAGTACCCCTGCTTCGCTCCGGTCATAGTGACAGGTCGCTTTTAAATCTCAATAGCAGTATTTACCTTATGGCAAAAAGTGAAGGTTATTTTGGTTTCTGTGAAAAAAAGTGTATCTTTGCACTTGACTTTTCGCACTTTGTGCGTTATATATAAAAGAGGAGGAACGAACGTATGGGAAAAAAGTACTTATTATTATTCGGAATAATTGGTTGGTTGCTGACAGCAGTCGCCTTTGCTTCCGTACACAGTGAGCTTGTCGAATCCGTACCTGACAACAAGCCGAAGAGCGTGTTGCCAGTACAGGAAAAGGTGTACCTGCACTTCGACAACAATTGCTACTTTCTGGGTGATACCATCTGGTACAAGGCATACGTGGTACTTGCAGACGATAACAGCCCTGAACCGCTGAGCCGTATTCTGTATGTGGAGCTGCTGAACGAGCAGGGCTACCTGATGGAGCGTCAGCAACTGGAAATCAACAAATTGGGGCAGGCTGATGGGTGTTTTGCTATCTGCGATACCACCTTTGCCGGTTTCTATGAAGTGCGTGCCTATACGAAATGGATGCTGAATTTCGGGTATGATTATGTGAAACCCTGGTATGACCTTAGATCAAGTGTGGATTATGGTTGGGGGGCGAAGAGCATCAATGGTAGTCAGTACAGTGGAGATTATGCCGATGCATTGTCTGACTGGCTAATGAATCATACCGACAATGTGAAGTATGCAGATATTATCAAAGCGAGCGGCTATCACACCCTTCATCTTTCAGAGCAACCATTGAAAGACCGACTGGCTGCTACACACCAGATATTGCAAGCCGAGGACGACGAACACAAATTGGGTATTTCGCTCGATCCTCATGGGATGCAGAAGAGGTATCGTGACTATCATTACCTGTTTTCGCGCGTCCTGCCTGTCTATAGCTGTCCTGATACGGCATCCAATTACATGCAGAAAATCATGCCGACCAAGATTACAGCGGGCGACTATCGCGTGGATTGGAAAACACCAGCGTTCGATGTCAGGTTCTACCCCGAAGGCGGCTACATGCTGGAAGGTCAGCAATGCCGTGTGGCTTGGGAAGCGATGAACCAACAGCTGGAACGTCTCAATGTAAGTGGCGTACTGCTCGAGGACGGCGAGCCGATTGATTCCGTTCGTCCGATTCATGCAGGAAGAGGCATGTTTGTCCTGACCCCGCTTCATGGCAAGAAGTACAAGGTGCGTTTTGAGTTTGCCGACAAGAAATTCACCTTCGACCTGCCTGATGCAGAGCGTGAGGGTGTACGTCTTTGGTTGGAGCAGGACGAGGAAGGAGTGTATATAGATGTGGCACAAACGTTCCGACTGCCTCGGAGCCTGACCTTGAACATTTATTGCAGAGGTAAAAGGACAATATCTTCTCCCCTTGGGGGAGATAAGAGAGGGGTTGCCATCCCCCTTGAAGACTTGGATGAAGGTGTGAATCAGGTCGTAGTGACAGATTCCTTGGGCAATGTATATGCCGACCGTCTGTTCTTTGTCAACAAAACCTATGAATCGAAAGCCAAGGTGATGGTGGCAGGCATAGCGAACCGTCCCTATCAACCCTTGGAGAAGATAAAGCTGAACCTGCTTGCTACTGATGCAAAAGGACATGCATTGAAGTTCCAGACCTTTTCTGTCTCAGTACGTGACGAAGCCCAACTCGACCCGTCGTTTGCTACAGGCAACATCATGACCAACTTGCTGCTGGAATCCGACCTGAAAGGCTTTGTGGAGAATCCCGACTATTACTTCGAGGCAGATGACGAGAAACACCGCCAGGCACTCGATGTGCTGATGCTGGTGCAGGGTTGGCGACGCTATGACTGGCGATACATCGACTATCCTGAGTATTTCCAGCTTGATTATCTTCCCGAACAGAAGATGGTCATCTATGGTGATGCGCTTCCGCTCAGAACTTCATTGACGGAGTTATTCAAAAAAGAGAAACGGCCTATCCGCATCGCCTGTTCGATGCTCAACCTGAACGATGATTTGAAGGAAGGCGACACCTACCTGTTTAACGGAGTCGTGGAAGCAGATACGGCAGGTCATTTCCAGATAGCCTACGAGCCTTTCTATGGGAATGTAAAGCTGGCATTGAGGGCACAATATGCCAAGGGGGATAAAGTGAAAACGGATAGTGTTCAGGGCCATGACCCGAAGATATTTGTAAGGAAACAGACGTTCTACCCACAGTCGCTCAAGGCATACAGCTGGTACGAAACCTATCAGCCCGATATCGTCAAAGACAAGAAACTCACTTGGGAGGACTATCAGGAGGACATCTATGCCTCGGAATGGATTCCGCAGGTGAACATCAAGTCCAAGAAACGTCCTCATGCAAAGCTGCAGAAAGACAAGCCCGTAGCGCAGATTGATTTCATGGAATTCCTGAACGAACTGTGGGATCAGGGCCACTATCCGCAGATTCAGCTAATGGATGGCAAGACTTTTTATTTTGATTGGAGAGACTACATAGAGGTTGCTGGAGAAGAAGGAGAATATAACGCATTCAAGGATGTCAGCTATCTCTATCTTATCATGGATTACGTGAAACTGAGATATGAGAATACGGCGAATAATCAGGAAGCCCAGGTGTTTGGCATCAACTGGAATATAAATGACTTCAATGGTCGTATCACCACGATTGAACACCTGCCGATACTTGATAGAATCTGGATTGTGAGTGATGCTCCTCGACGACCCACTCCATTTGAGCACTATCATCAAGATAGAGGAGTAGAGGGAGGAGTCATTCCTCCGGCAGGAGCAGACGAAATGCCAAAGTCAATGAGAGAAAGACTGACAAAGGCACTAAGTGGAGGCGTAGAGTCTTACATCAACCTCATCGCCTTCCCTGACGACAAGACACGCATCACCGTGGGTCGTGAGTACAATTTCCAAGGTTTCACCAAGCCTGTAGAGTACTATAATCCCGATTACAGCAAAGCCAAACTTCCAGAGATAAAGGACTATCGTCGCACTCTCTACTGGAATCCGAACGTCACGACAGACAACTTCGGTCAGGCCTCCATCGAGTTCTACAACAACTCCGTATGCAACATAATCGATGTGTCAGCTGAAGGAATTACGAAATACGGGCAGTTCTTGGTGAATGAATAGGAGGCTACATTTTATGCTTTAATTAGTCTTTTTTGTGTATGAAATAGTTAAATATAGTTAAGTTTGCATAACTTTTTGTCAAAGATGCTTGACATTATGAAAAATTTGCTTTACCTTTGCACTCGAATTACAAAACGCATGAAACTATGGTAAAGAATTATTTGTTTTCTCCGGTATTTCGGAAAATAGGTTATGCTTTGTTGGCGATAGCCTTGGTCTATTATGTGGCTTGTTGGATATGGGAACCTGTGGCTGATTTCATCTGCATTCCGATGTTGAGTCTGACTCCTGGAATGGAGGCTGACCCTGAGAAGTTTCATTTCGGCATTCAGAGTGCGAATGCAGGATGGTTTGAGGTTGTGATGACGCTGATGTGTGTGGGTTGTGTGTTCGTGGCTTTCTCTCGTGAGAAGGTGGAGGATGAGTTCATTGCTCACATCCGTGTGCAGTCGTTGGTATGGGCGCTAATGGTGAACATGGTACTGGTGTTGCTCACCACCTTATTTATATATGGAGGGTCGTACCTGATTTGTATGGCGGTCTATCCGTTCTCTACTTTCTTGTTCTTTATTATAAAGTATAATTGGGCACTCTATAAATTCCGCAGGAACAATGAAGAATAGATTGAAGGTGGAGCGTGCCATTATGGATTTCACGCAACAGCAGCTGGCGGAACTGGTAGGGGTGAGTCGCCAGACAATCAATGCGATAGAGAAGGGCAACTATGTGCCTTCGACGACCCTGTCGCTGAAACTTGCCCGTGTGTTTAGTAAACCGGTAGAAGAAATATTTCAGTTGGATGAGAATGATTAATATGAAGCGTGTATTGAGTTTGGTTGCAGTTGTTGCAATGTGTATGAATCTGTATGCTCAGTGGGATTCGCCTGAGTTGAATGCGTATATGCGTACTGCTTATAAGCAGATGTACGAGGTAACAGGTAAAGTGTATGGTTCGGACGAGTTTGAGCCGAAGCCTTATCCGCTGCAGGGTGCGAACGTGAAGGTGGTGTGTCTGGGTGACACGACGAAGATGGATGGTCAGTCGGTGTGGAAAGACGGCAGGTTTGATGTGTGGTTGGGTTTGCGTGAGCGTCTGAAAGACACGCGTGTGAAGGTAACGATTACATACGTGGGTATGGATACGTTCGAGAAAATCTATTCGCCTGAGAAGACGAAGGAGAACGGCGTGGATAAGTACAACATCAAGATTGACTCTGTTGTTTTGGAAAGCAAACCGATGACGATTGCTGAGGCGCAGGTGGTAGCTGAATTGAAGCGAATGTATCAGCGTGGCGATACGGTCATCTTCAATGCGGATGCGTACGAAATGCCGTCGGGTAGTGTATTGCTCGACCTTGTGCGTCGTTTGCCAGGATTGAAGTACGAAAACGGTAAGATGACCTATATGGATAAGGACATCGAGGAAATCAAGCTCAACGGTGACTCATTCTTCAAACACGATATGAGTATAGCGCTCAACAACATGCCTCACGAGAAACTGAAGAGCCTGCGTATCTATGAGGAACTGAAAGATACGCTCGATGTGAAGAGCGAGAAGCACATGGTGATGGATATGGAGACGAAGGAGCCGATGTCGGGTACGATATTCGGAGAACTGTTTGCATCGACTACTGAGAAGTTCAACCACTATGGATTTGGCGGCAGTATGAGTCTGTGGAGACAGAAAGGATTGGAGTTGAACGGCAACTTCACTACGCAGGACATTCCTGACTATGGTACCTATCAGATGAAGACGGTGAGAACATTCGGCAACATGTATGCTAATTATAACTTCAACGACAAGGGGTCGGTTGGTGGAAATTTAAACCACAGTTATAACCGCAACGAGACGAAGAACGATAGCTACACGAAGGAGTTCTTGCCTGAATATACACAGAACTCGATGAACGAGTCGTTCAACAGCAGCAAAAGCAAGAACTGGAGTGGGGGCATCAACGGATATGGTCGCATCAACGAAAAGATGTACTTCAACGCGAATGTCAATATGGACAAGACGGACAACGACAGCTACAGCGAGTCAATTGACTCCGTCTCGTACGAAGGTGAGGGCCTTCAGAGCACCACACGTCAGATTAATACCTCGAATGGTGAGAACAAGTCGCTGAGCAGTAACTTCAGCTTGAACTATGCGTTCGACGAGGATCACAAAAACGAACTGAGTCTCGACTACTCGTACAACCACTCTGACGGCAAGAACACATCGTACAACAAGTCGTACAGCCGATTCGTGCAATTGGACAGTATTCGCGACGTAAACCACCGCATCTTATTGCCGAACCGTAACAACTCGCATAACATCATGCTGCGCTACAGCCATAGAGTAGGAGGTGGAGGAAGATATGGTTTCATGGGTGATGATGATGATGACACGCGTGTAAACTCATTCTTGACAATCGGCTATGGTGTGAGTTTCGACAGCAACACCAGCACACAGAACTATGAGGATATCCTGGCTGACGGTTCATACGCACAGGTGGACAGCCTTCACTACGATAAGCGCAACCGTAACTTCTCACACTCGTTCGAACTGTCGTATTTCTATAGTGACAAGAAGTCACGACTGAACTTGTCGGCAAATGCATCACCTCGTAAGATGACCATTGATAACGATCAGTATGGCCGAAACGAGCATATCGAAAGCAAAGGTGTTCAACTCTCATTCAATGCTAACTACACGCTCAATGTGAAGAAAGATAAGTACACATTTCGTTATACGTGTTCGAATGTTTTGCCTGGTGTGGAGCAACTCTCGAACGTGACGAACTATAGCGACCCAATGAATATCTTCGTGGGTAATCCGAACCTGAAGAATGCGTTCAACCATAATTTCAATCTTGAGTATACGTTTAGGTCGCTCATGCGTATGCAACTCTCGTATGGATTCACAGACAATCAAATCACTACACTCACAGTGTTCGACAAGGCGACAACAGCACGTCGTACTTCGCCAGCCAACATCAACGGCAACTGGAATACACGTGAGTATGTATTCTTCACGATTCCTATCCACGACTTCACCCTCAGCATGAATGCCACACATTCGTTCAACCACGGGGTGTCGTATGTGCAGAACACGACTGACAACGAAGCAAGGAAGAGTGCAACGAAACATCATAACTTCAGCACAGGCATATCGGGAAGCTACGGCAATAAGTACTGGATGATGCAAGGAGGAGTAGGTTACTCAATGAATAACAGCAAGAGTGACTATCTGACCACAGCTACAAAAGGTCAGGCAATCAATGCGGAGGCCGACATCAGTTATGAAGCACCATTCGGATTGGAACTGGGTGTCGAATGCAACTTCAACAAACCGTTCGGCTATGAGATGGCTGCAGCCAACAAGACGGAATGTGTGTTAGGACTTCGAGCAGAGTATCACTTCCTGAAACGTAAACTGGCAACCGTCGGTGTAAACTGGCGCGACATCCTCAATTCCTACAACGGGTTTAATGCTACGATGGACGGAACCATGTGGAACGAGAGCCGCACGTATGGTGATACATCTATGTTCGTCATCTCATTCCGCTATCGCATTAATGCCTTCGATTAGAGAGGTAGCGTGTAGAAATAATAGGCAGGAACGATGTTTTCCTGCCTATTTCTTTTCCAGTTATGCATTATTTTGTATCTTTGCACCATGAAACTCAACGACTTGAAATATCTGCTGCTATCCCTGCTCGCTTTGCTGATGCTCATGGCATGCGGCGAAACGAGGAAGGGAACGGTGTTTGGCTTCGGACACGGAGGGGAGGCGTACGACAGCTTGTTAGTGATTAACGAGGTGATGGCGAACAACCGCACAGGTCTGTGCGACGAAAGCGGTGAGCCTGCCGAATGGGTGGAGATAAAACGGTTAGCGGCGAACGGTGAGCAGTTAGCGATTGATGGCTTTATGCTCGCTGTCAAGAAAAACAACGGCAAAGTATCTACGTTCCCCATCACATGGAAGCAGGGAGAGGAGATGGCAATCGTCTTCTTGAAGCTCCCCAAGAAGGGTGCCTGCCTTCAGCTTCTGTCGCCTGACGGAGATGTAGTGTCGGAGGTGGAGTACCCTGCCTTGGCAGCCGACGAGGCATACGCCCGCTGTGATGATGGTACGTACGAGGTGACGCGCTGGCAAAGTCCGGGCTTCGAGAACGATGCCGAGGGCTATGAGTCTTATTGCCGGCAGATCGACGAGCTTCGCAACAGCCCGCTGCTCATCTGGGAGGTATTCAGCCGCGCCGAGAAGCGAAAGGACTGCTGGGTGGAACTGAAGAACGTGTCGAACGATACAATTGACCTGACAGGCTTTTCACTTGGTAAAGATATGAAGAAACTGACGAAGGTTACGGAGTTAGTTGTCAGCCCAAAGGCAAAGAAGGTGGCTGTAGAGCAATTGTTACCTGGCCAGATGATGGTTGTGACCCTGAAGCTGGGCGATGCAGAGACGGTTGTCCTGGCATGCAATGGTAAGTTCGTCGACGGCGTGTGCGCCAAGTCGACATATATGGGTACGTCGGTGGGACGCACGAACGACGGCAAGGGCTTCTACTTCTTTGCATCGGCTACGCGGGGCGGGGAGAACAAGGCCCATCCTTTCAGATACATAGCCCAAGCTCCTCTCATATCTTCCCAAGGGGGAAAGACCGCTTCTCATGATGCTCGACAAGTCATCTCCGCTTTTGCTGACTCTCGTGTTGTCCGCTACACCATCGATGGGAGCGAGCCGTTGGCCCTATCCGACGTTTTCCCTGACTCGTTGACGATTAGTCAGACCACCGTGGTGCGTGCCTTTGCCGAGGGCGATTCGTTGACGATGCGTAGCGCTGTGACGACGAAGACCTTCATGATGGACGAGCCGCATACGTTGCCGGTGGTGAACATCACCATCGACGAGGCGGACCTCTACGACTATAACCGCGGCATCTACGCCGACGGTCCGGGCTACACTTCTGCATGGCCGCATCTGGGCGCGAACTATTGGAAGCCGTGGACCCGTAATGCGCATGTAGAGTTTGGCGACCTCAGCACCGATTGCGGTCTCAAGATTTTCGGGGGATTCTCGCGCTACGAGGCCAAAAAGTCGTTTACTGTCAAGTTTAAGAACTGCTACGGCAATTCCCATTTCACCTACGACTTCTTCGGAACGGGCGACCCTGTGGAACTGAACGACCTTGTGCTCCGCTCTGGTTCGCAGGACTGGAACCGCTGCATGGTGCGCGACGAATTCTTTACCAGCCTCATGGCTCCCCATTGTCCCACCTTGCTCATTCAGGCCTACCGCCCCGTGGCGCTGTATATCAACGGCGGCTACTTCGGGCTGTACTTCCTCCGCGAGAAAATCGACAAGCATTTCGTGGCGCGTAAGCTCGGCGTGTCTGAGGATTCCATCACCATCGTTGCCTCGAGCCAGTACTTGGAGGAGGGGAGCAAGGCGGAGTATAAGAAACTGACGAACTACATCCGCAGCCACAACATGGCCAAGAAGGAGTGTTACGACTATGTGCGTGAGCGTGTCGACTTGCAGGGCTTGATTGACTTCAAGCTTGGCGAGATATATTCGGGCAACACCGACGTGGGAAATATCCGTCAGGTGCGCTCCGATGATGCCGACTGCGACGGCCGTTGGTACTTCGTGTTCTACGACCTTGATGCCACGTGGGTGGGCAACAAGCCGACAGCCTCCTACTACCTGCGTTGCGGCAGCGATGCCCAGCAGGGAGGGCTGCACAACCGCATGATCAACAGCCTGCTTGCCAACGATGAGTTCCGCAAGCTGTTCATGGAGCGCCTCTCGCTCCACATGCACAAGACCTTCTCGCCCAAGAACGCTACCGCTGTGTTCGATGCCCTCGTCAACACCATCCGCCCCGAAATGGAGCGCAACTGTGAGCGATGGCCGCAGCTCAGTTACAAACAATGGGAGAAAAACATTGAGGCTTTCCGCGCCCGATTCGCCGACCGACATCTCACGGTGCTCAACGACCTGCGCCGCCTGCTCGCCATCACTCCCGAGGAAGACAAACAATACTTCAGCGATTTGTAAACAACCCCAATGATAATGAAAAAGATTCTCATGATGGTCGCAGCCGCCATGATGGCTGCAATGAACGTAAGCGCACAACGCTTACAGGTCGTCGATAGCGACGGACAGGGCATCCCCCTTGTGAGCATACTCACTGAAGACGGGAACTATATCGGCAAGACCGACCTCGACGGAGTGATAGCCGATGTGAAGGGAGCTGCGAAGGTGGCTTTGACGCATGTAGCCTACAAGCCTCAGTTGGTCACCGTGGCTTCGCTCTCCAACGGGCGCGTCGTGATGGAAGACCTGAACTTCGGCATCGCCGAGATTGTCATCACGCCCAAGCCATATATCTACGTCGAGGATTTTTACCGCGTCTATGTCTATCGCAACGACTCACTTTGTTTCTTCCGCAGCGGCATCATGCCCAATGCCTACGACCCTCAGAAAAAGAAGTTGGAGCAGGGCAGCTATTATCAGGCCTACGCCGAGCATTGCCAGAAAATGGGACCCGCTGCCACATGGTTCGTCAGGTCGAAAGACTTGGGCGCAGGAAAGGTGGCTATAGGCAGTTTGCAGAAGATAGAAGAGCGGATGAAAGACAAATACTACGTGACGACAGCCGACAAAGGAGCCAACCATAAGACCTACAGCAACTCGAAGGGCATCGTCGGTCAGTTGGTAGGCACTGCTAATCAGATGCGCATGACACTTGATGCTGGCAAGATGCAGATGTATGCCAACGAGGTCAAGGGAGAGAAAAAGCTGTTGGAGAAACGGAAGGAAATGGACTACGATTATCAGTACACCCGCATCTACGCCGACAATGAGGAGAAGGACTACGACATCACCAGCTTCATCATGGAGTCGGACCACTGGGAGTACAACGACAAGAAGAGCCACGTGAAGTTCATCATTGAGAACTATGCTACCGACCACTACTATATGAATAAGGAGGAGTGGAAGGCCAAGAAGAAGGAAATGAAGGAGACGTATGGCTCCTCGGTATCTCTCGACAAGATTGAGGAGTACGCCACCTCGCACAACATCCCTGCGCTGTCGTCTTCCACGCGTCAGGCCATCAAGAAACTCAGACAGTGGTGATACTCCATCCCTGAGAACGAGATGTCGGAATTGCTGTCCGAGCAGTCGGACGGAGCAAAAGTAATGCCAGAATTGCTGTCCGAGCAGTCGGACAGCGAAAAAGTAATGCCGGAATTGCTGTCCGAGCAGTCGGACGGAGAAAAGTAGAAGCCGGAATCGCTGTCCGAGCAGTCGGACGGAGAAAAGTAGAAGCCGGAATCGCTGTCCGAGCAGTCGGACGGATTCATATAGTTCTTATTGGACTTATAGGACATAAAAAAAGGATGCTTCGTGCATCCTTTTTTATTTGATTCCTAACATTTCCTGACGGAGATAATTCAGTTCAGTGATGGTCATGCCGCTGTCGAGCCAATAGTTGTAGAAACATTGGGCAAGGTTGTCGGCAGGGCCTTGCTGCTTGATGAAGGGAAGGAGTTTGCGGAATCCGACGTGGCTGCGAGGACGTTTGTGACCGCGGAAGCACGATAGCTCGTAGTCGCGGCAGAGGTCGGCTTCGCTCACGCCAAGTACGCCTTCGATAAGGAAGCTGAGGGTGCCGCATCGGTCGCATCCTACGCCGCAATGCCAGTCTACGACTTTTCCCTGACGCATCTGGAAGATAATCCAGCGGAGTGAGCGGACGTATTGCTTGCGCTGCGATTCGAGTGCGTAGCTGTCCGACATGACGCGAGTGAACCGTACTTTGCTGCCAAGTTTCGAGGCGCTGAGATGGGGCTCGGTCTTGAAGAGGCCACGCAGGTCGACTTCGGCTCCGAGCTGCCAGTTTTCCACAAAATCGTGATAACTGGCGGGCGATACTTCGTCGAGGTGTCCGCTACGGTATAGTTTGCCATACTTGATGGGTACGCCGAACTGTGTGGGCCATCCGCCGATGTCGCGCACGTTGTCTGCACCTTCGATGCGCATCATGCGTACCTGTCCTTCGGTGCGGAACACACCTGAGGTAAGCAACGACGTTGTGCCGTCGAGATGCCGCTCCTCGGCTTTGTAGTAGTACGTGCGGTTGGGGATGAAGTTGTAGATGGTGTAGGTGGTGGCAGATGTGGCGGGGAAATAGGTGAGCGAATCGCGGAAGTCGATATCCTCGCTGAGGGTGATACGGATTTCGGCGATGCGGTCGGTGGGAGCAACTGGCGTCCACGTCAGTGTCTTGCCTTGCGGCCAGTCGAGGTGTGGACCATACAGCTCTTTGTCGGCATAGCGGGCGATGACGGAGACGTCGATGTCGTTGTTGTGGTCGTATGTGGTGTCGGCCAAGTAGGCCTGCAGAGCGGGATGCTCTATATTGACAACTTCAATGCTGGTTTGCGCCCATATCGGACACGAAACCAGCATGATGAATGAGAGGATAATTTGCTTCATTTTGTTATGCGGCACTGAACTCGTCTTTACCGACTCCACACAGTGGACATACCCAATCTTCAGGGACGTCTTCCCATGCGGTACCTGGTTCTACTCCATTCTCGGGGTCTCCTGCTGCAGGGTCGTATTCGTACCCGCAGACGTCACATACGTATTTTTCCATATGGCTTTTAGTTTAAATGGTTTGAAAGTTTAATTGTTAAATAGATTATAGATGTCGCCCGTTGGATTCGAGGTCGAAGTCGACCATCGAACTGAGTGAGCGGTTTTGTTCGATTCCTTCGATGGCCTTGGCGAAGAGTTTGGCGCATGAGAGCTGTTTCACCTTTTTGCAGTTGCCGTAGTAAGGGATAGAATTGGTGAAGACAATCTCCTCGAGAGCCGACTGGGTGACGCGGTCGGATGCTGGCCCACTCATGATGCAGTGGCTGGCTACGGCGCGTACCGAGAGCGCTCCGGCGCGTTTCATTTCGTCGGCTGCCATCGTGATGGTGCCTGCCGTGTCGACCATATCATCAACGAGGATGACGTTCTTGCCTGCCACGTCGCCGATAATCTGGATAGAGTCGACGATGTTGGCTTTCTTGCGCACTTTGTAGCAGAGCACGAGCGGCACTCCGAGCTTGTCGGAGAACTTGGCTGCGCGTTTCGATGCACCTACGTCGGGAGCCGCAATGATGATGTTGTCGAGCCGCTGGCGGCGGATGTATGGAAGAAGAATGAGCGATGCGTAGAGGTGGTCGACCGGTACGTTGAAGAATCCCTGAATCTGGTCGGCATGGAGGTCCATGACGATGAGTCGATCGATACCCACACAGCTGAGCATGTCGGCTACCACCTTGGCACCTATCGGCACACGTGGCTTGTCCTTACGGTCCTGACGTGCCCATCCGAAGTAAGGGGTCATAGCGATGATTTGACGTGCAGATGCGCGCTTGGCGGCATCAATCATAAGTAGTAGCTCCATGAGGTTGTCGGTGTTGGGGAATGTCGACTGTACGAGGAACACGTCTTTGCCTCTTACAGACTCTTCGAACGATACGACAAACTCTCCATCTGAGAAATTGGTGCGTACCAGGTTTCCTAAGGTGCAACCTAATTGTTGACAAATCTGTTCGCCGAGGTATTTGGAGTTGGTGCCGGCGAAAACTTTGTAGTCTTTATTATCTTCCATTGTAAGATGAGAATATAGAGATTCTATTTCGAGTGCAAATCTGTTTCGGGTGTCCAAATGAACACGGAATGTATCTTTGTCACTGCAAAGGTACGCTTTTTTTTTGTATTAATCAGCAGCTTTTTTGAAAATCTTGAATAAATCTATCAATTCTTTGAAATTATTCGACTCATGGGAGTCAAATCGTTCCCAAAGTACGTCTTCGAGAACTATTCCGCCGAACCCGCAGTCGCGTGCAAACTGAACGCCGTCGATGGTGGTGATGCCGCGCATGAAGACGTGATGGTTGATCTTACGTTCGCGAACTGCCTGCTCGATGGCCGAGAGAGTCGCATCGAGCACGAGGTGACCGTAGCGGTCAAGGTCGTGGTCGAGGTCTTCTGTGGTACAAGAGCGTGAGATGTAGCCTTTGTAGCCGTGTGGCTCCGAGGGATTGTGTGGACTGAGGTGGATGCCCTTGAGTCCGTATTCGCTTTGCAGGTAAAAGTGGTCGCTGGTGATGATGCGCGAGTACCACTTATGAGGCATGAGGGTGAGCAGCCGTTCGCAGAAGATGGGTTCGGAATCCGGCTTGCAGAGGTGCAGGATGTCCAATCCTTCCTCGAACAGAGCCTGAAGGATGGCGTTTTCTTCCACGAAGAAGAGAGGTGAAGTGGCTACTGCGATTTTCATTACTGAGTGTTAATCGTTTCGAGTGTGTATTGACTGCTACCGTCGAAGCAATGTGTGCAGATCTGGCACTTGGGCAGTCCAATACTGTCGACGAGTGTCTCAAGTTTGCTGAACTGCAGTGACGAGAGGTTGAACCTCTTGCGTATCTCTTCGACCATGCGCTTGTACTCCGGTGAGTCGGTCTTGACGTAGCTGTCGATGTTGGTGTTCTCCGCTCCCTCGAAGTCTTTGATGACGCGGCGGGTAATCAGCTCCATGTCACCTTGTGAGCGGGAGAAGTTGATGAACGGGCATCCAAAGATGAGGGGAGGGCAGGAGATGCGCATGTGGACCTCCTTAGCGCCGCATTCGTAAAGCGCCTTGGTATTGTCACGCAACTGGGTGCCTCGCACGATGGAGTCGTCGCAGAACAGCATGCGCTGACCTTTCAACATCTGGCGATTGGCGATGAGTTTCATCTTTGCTACGAGGTTACGTCGTTCCTGATTGCTGGGAGTGAACGAACGTGGCCAGGTTGGTGTGTATTTCGAGATGGCGCGACGGTAGGGAATGCCGTGTCCGGCAGCATAGCCGATGGCCATACCTGTACCTGAATCGGGAATGCCGCACGAGCAGTCGACGGGTGTGGGGTCGCTTTCGCCCATGATTTTTCCGCAGCGGTAGCGTACGTCTTCCACGTTGATACCTTCGTACGACGAGGTGGGGAAGCCGTAATAGACCCAGAGGAAGGAGCATATCTGCATGCCTTTGTTGGGCTTGCGTAGTTGCTCGATGTAATTGGCTTGCATACGTATGATTTCGCCTGGACCGAGGTAGCGTTCGACTTCGAAACCAAGGTTAGGGAAGGATGTCGATTCACTGGAAACGGCGTATGCGTCTTCCTTGCGTCCTACGACGATAGGGGTGCGTCCCCATGAGTCGCGAGCGGCAATGATGCCGTCTTCGGTGAGTAGCAACAGTGAGCATGATCCCTTGACTTCGCGGAACACGTTCTCGATACCTTCGACAAACGTCTTACCTTTAATAATAAGGAGTCCGATGAGTTCTGTCTGGTTGATCTTGCCCGAGCTGAACTCGGAGAGATGCATGTTCTCGTCCAGCAAGTTGGCGGCCAGCTCTTCCTTGTTGTTGACTTTGGCCACGGTGACGATGGCAAACCGTCCGAGGTGGCTGTTCATCAAAAGTGGTTGTGCGTCAGTATCGCTGATGATTCCGATACCTGCGTTGCCTTTGAATTTGTCGAGACTGTCCTCAAATGCTGAACGGAAATACGTACATTCGAGGTTGTGGATAGAACGGTTGAACCCTGTTTCTTTGCTGTAGGTCGACATACCGCCTCTCATAGTTCCAAGGTGAGAGTTGTAGTCTGTTCCGTAGAACAAATCGTTGATACATTCTTTGGTTGATACCGTTCCGAAAAATCCTCCCATAAAATAGTTGGTTGTTTAAGTGAAGTGAATGATGAATAATGTATGAATTAATCAGACAGCACCTTGAACTTGATGTGCTCTTCGTCGAGGTAGGCGTTGATGGTGTTGCCGGGTTGCAACTCCGATTCAACGATCATCTCTGAGATGCCATCTTCAAGATGTTGTTGGATGGCCCGACGTAGCGGGCGTGCTCCGAATTGTTTGTCGTATCCTTTTTCTGCAATGAACTTCTTAGCCGAGGCCTCGATGGTGAGCCGGTAACCGAGTGTCTCGATGCGACGGAACACACTTTCGAGTTCGATATCGATGATGCGTGTGATGGCTTCGAGGTCGAGCTGGTCGAAGGTGATGATTTCATCGATGCGATTGAGGAACTCAGGTGAGAATTGCTTGTTGAGTGCTTTCTGGATGACGCTGCGGCTTACTTGCTTGTCGTCCATGCCGGCCATCGCAGAGAATCCCACACCGCGTCCGAAGTCTTTCAACTGGCGCGTTCCTACGTTGGATGTCATGATGATGACGGTGTTGCGGAAGTCGACCGTACGGCCGTTGGAGTCGGTAAGACGTCCGTCGTCCATCACTTGCAGCAAGATGTTGAATACATCGGGATGTGCTTTCTCAATCTCATCGAGCAGCACGATAGAGTAGGGCTTGCGGCGTACTTTCTCTGTCAGCATACCTCCCTCTTCATAGCCTACATAGCCTGGAGGCGCTCCCACCAGTCGGCTGACGGTGAATTTCTCCATGTATTCCGACATATCGATACGTACCAACGCATCGCTTGAACCGAACATGTGTTCAGCAAGTTTCTTGGCGAGATATGTCTTGCCCACACCAGTAGGGCCGAGGAACATGAAGGTGCCGATAGGGCGGTTCGGATCTTTCAGCCCGATACGACTACGCTGGATGGCGCTGACCAGTTTGTCGATAGCATCGTCTTGTGCTATGACTTTGGTTTTGAGCTCCTGACGCATACCTTTGAGACGGATGCCTTCGTCCTGTGCCATCTTCGATACAGGGATGCCTGTCATAATTGATACCGTTTCTGCTACTTTGTCGGCATCTACGGTCTCACGGTTCTCAACTAACGTGCTTTCCCATGCGGCTTTCATCTTGTTGAGCTGTTCACGCAGGGTCTTTTCTTTGTCACGGAAGTCAGCAGCACGTTCGTAATCCTGACCTTTCACAGCCTGCTCTTTGCTACGGACAGCTTCATCGATGAGCTGTTCCTGTTGCTCAATCTCCTTCGGAACATTGATGTTGTTGATATGTACGCGTGAACCAGCTTCATCGAGTGCATCGATGGCTTTATCTGGGAAAAAGCGGTCGGTCACATAGCGTTCTGTCAGATTGACACATGCATCGATGGCTTCCTCGGTATAAGTGACATTATGATGAGCCTCGTAGCGATCCTTGATATTGTGGAGAATGGTTTTGGTTTCCTCCACATTGGTAGGCTCTACGATGATTTTCTGGAATCGGCGCTCGAGTGCTCCGTCCTTCTCGATGCTCTTACGATATTCGTCGAGAGTGGTTGCACCGATGCACTGGAGTTCGCCTCGTGCCAATGCGGGCTTCATCATATTGGCTGCATCCATCTGACCCGCTTGATTGCCTGCACCCACGAGGTTATGAATCTCGTCGATGAAGATGATGATGTCTGGGTTCTCCTTCAGTTCGTTAATGATGGCACGCATGCGCTCCTCGAACTGTCCACGGTATTTCGTTCCTGCTACGACAGTCGACATGTCGAGCGAGATGATACGCTTGTCGAACAAGATGCGTGACACCTTGCGGTTGATGATGCGGAGTGCCAGTCCTTCAACAATGGCACTCTTGCCCACACCAGGCTCACCGATGAGTACAGGATTGTTTTTCTTTCGTCGGGAGAGAATCTGCGCGATACGTTCGATTTCCTTCTCACGTCCCACCACAGGGTCGAGCTTGCCTTCGAGGGCAGCACGAGTGATGTCGACACCAAACGAATCGATGGCAGGTGTGTCCGACAGTTTCTGTTTATCGGTAGCTTTAGCCGTCGAGTTTGATTTGCGGCTCGATGGTGGAGCATCGTCTTCTTCCTCGTCGTCGAAGTCTATTTCGGCTTTCGGAGCAGTAGGCTTTGGCTGGAGAGTCGCCAGCACACTATTGTATGAGATGCCATTCTTGTTGAGGAACTGCATGGCAGGAATCGATTTGTGTTTCATAAGTCCCAATAATACATGTTCCGACTTGATGCTGTCGCTCTTCAGCAGTTTAGCTTCGAGCAGTCCAAGTCGCAGAATGTTCGATGTCTCTTCACCCACCACGAGGTTGTCGGCGGTTTCGGTCGACATCGCATATTGTTTGAGATTATCTTCGAGATTGTGTTTGTATTCTTGGACGTTGAGTAGCAACTCGTTTTGCAGAATACGGAAAGCGTGGTTCTCCCCGTCGCGAATAATGCCCAGCATGAGGTGTTCAGGTTCGATGCTCATGTTGTGCAGTCGCATCGCTTCCTCTCTGCTATACGAAAGTATTTGCTTCAGTTTGTCCGAATAGGGTAGTGATAGTTTCATCTTCTGTACAATTACTAACTTCTTTAACTTCTAGTTATATGTACGTCATCTACAAATATCGTGCCAATTTATTGCAACCATTTTTTCAGGCGGTCCATGATGTCTGTCTTGTCAGGCTCTGGCATGTTGGTGATGTTGGAACCATGGTCTCCTCCAGGCTGTACGTAGACACGCATATTGGCTTTCTTGCGGCAATCGAGCCAGGTACATACACCACTGGCGCTCCAAGGGTCGGCCTCTCCATAGATGAAAATCATGGTGGGGTCTTCTTTCTTGAGGAATTTCACTGTGTGCTTGTAGAGCGTAGGGTCGAATTGATAGTGGCGCAGCTCAGGAGTGAGCATGATTTTGTTGAGATAGCCCTTTGTCTTCTTCACCTTTGTCCATTTCTTCAGGCCTTTGAGCGAGTAACCGTAGTAGCCCAGTTCGCGTACTGCCTGCACGTCGAACGGCAGATATTTGTTGGGATAGGCGAAGTAGTCGGGACCTGATACTCGCATGAAGTGGTTGAACAGTGGTTCGTCTGGTCCTGTGAGCGACGGAATCTGGCTGGCTTTGGTGCCGTACTGGAAATGTGCAAACGCATACTCCATGACTACATAGTCGTAGATCTCGTCGATGGGCAGGTAGAAATTGTATTTATGTTCGTCACAATACTTTTGGAACAATGGCACCATCGTGTCTCTGCGCTTCAGCATCTCCTGTTGTGCTTTCAGTACCATCGCGCGGTCTTCAGCCGTTCCTGCCTTCTTGGCAAGGAACTTTTCGTGACGTCCGTCTTCCACGGCACGATTGAGGGGTGCTACATAACTTACACTTGCATCTACATCGTCTGGATAGTAAGCCCGATAGAACATGGTAGTTTGTCCGCCCTTGCTTGCTCCTGTGCTAATCCATTTCCCCTTGAACAGCTTTCCGAAAGTCTGGCGTACATGGTGCAGGTCGCAAAGAGAGTTGCCGACTGTCATGTAGTCCCAGTTACATGGCTCAGGCACAGACTGATCGAAGTAACGGTATTCGCACAACACGAGGTTGGCACCGAAGAGACGCCCCAGCTCAATATCGTAGCGTGGATTCAGCCCATAGGATGCGGAGTAGCCTTCTGTCACAATGACAGTCGGGGCGTTGATGTCGCGCAAACAAACGAAGATGCGTTGGTCGAAAGTGCCTTTGTCAGCATTGTCGCCATCAACATTCTGACTAATCTTCATCACATACTTCTCTTTGAATACAGACGATTCGAGAGTCTGTACGTCGCTGATGCCTTCGAGCGATTTCAGCAGTTTTGAGAAGTCGGTCTCCGTCTGAGCCACCATAACGATGGTCAGCAGCAGTAGTTGGGTGATGAATAGGAGTCGTTTCATTGTTGGATGAGTCTGGCGTCTAAAAACTAAAGTCTAACGTCTCGCGTCTAAAGTCTAATATGCTCTGGCAATGAGCACTCTGTATTTGGCAGGTTTGCCACTTACCATATCGGTACCAGGTGTCTGTTCGAACATGTATGGCACACAACGTATGGTAGCTTGCGTTTCCTCCTTGATTTGTGCTTCGGTCTCAGGGGTTCCGTCCCAATGGCAAAGGAAGAATCCGCCGTCCTTGATTTTCTCCTTGAACTCTTCGTAGTTCTCACACTCGTAGATATGTGCGTTGCGATAGTCGAGTGCTTTCTTGTAGATATTAGCCTGAATGTCTTCGAGCAGGTTCTTGACATAGGTTTCGATGCCGTCGATGCTGACGGTTATCTTCTCAAGTGTGTCACGTCGCATCACTTCCACGGTTCCGTTCTCCAAGTCGCGGGCGCCGATGACCAGACGTACAGGAACTCCCTTTAACTCGTAGTCGGCAAACTTGAAGCCAGGACGTTTCTTGTCGTCG
Source organism: Bacteroidaceae bacterium (assembly GCA_017615245.1). Classification (GTDB taxonomy): domain Bacteria; phylum Bacteroidota; class Bacteroidia; order Bacteroidales; family Bacteroidaceae; genus Colivivens. The sequence continues at coordinate 30,781 of JAGAAL010000041.1, read as the reverse complement.
TTGTCGTATTTCACGCTCACGCCAAGTGTTTTGAGGTTGGCGATGATGTCCGACACCTTATTATCTATTAATGCCAGCTGCTCGTCGGTCTTCCAGATAGGAACGATGACCACCTGAATCGGTGCGAGATGCGGTGGAAGTACAAGTCCGTTGTCATCAGAGTGGGTCATGATGAGTGCGCCCATGAGTCGGGTCGATACACCCCAACTTGTAGCCCATGCATACTCTTGCTGATTTTCCTTGTTGAGGAAGGTCACATCGAAGGCCTTACCGAAGTTCTGTCCGAGGAAGTGGCTCGTTCCGCTTTGCAGCGCTTTTCCGTCCTGCATCATTGCTTCGATGGTATAGGTGTCGAGAGCACCCGCAAATCGTTCGGTTTCGCTCTTCACGCCCTGAATCACAGGGACAGCCATGTATTGCTCGGCAAAGTCGGCATACACTTTCAGCATCAGTTTGGCACGGTCTTCTGCCTCCTCACGAGTAGCGTGGGCGGTATGTCCTTCTTGCCATAGAAACTCCGAGGTGCGGAGGAACAGACGGGTACGCATTTCCCAGCGCATCACGTTACACCATTGGTTGCACAGGATGGGGAGGTCGCGATACGATTTCACCCAGTTCTTGTATGTGTTCCAGATGATGGTTTCTGATGTTGGACGTATGATGAGTTCTTCTTCGAGTTTTGCTGCAGGGTCAACCACTACGCCGTCGTGTGTCTCGTTGGTCTTCAGGCGGTAGTGAGTTACAACGGCACATTCTTTTGCAAATCCCTCCACGTGTTCGGCTTCCTTGCTGAGGAACGACTTGGGGATGAGCAATGGGAAATAAGCGTTCTGCACGCCAGTCTCCTTGAATTTCTTGTCAAGCTCACTTTGAATCTTCTCCCAGATGGCATATCCGTACGGACGGATAACCATACATCCGCGTACGTCCGACTGTTCTGCCAGTTCAGCTTTTACCACCAATTCATTGTACCATTGCGAATAGTTGACACTTCGTTTCGTCAACTCTTTAAGTTCTGTTGCCATAATATATTAAAATGTGTGTTCTTATTTAACATTTTTACTATCGTCTTTCAATCAGCTTTCGCTAAATCGAGTACAAATTTACGAATAAAATCATAATCTACATAAAGAAAACAGCGTGAAATATGCAATTTTTTACTTTTTTTTCAAAAAATAGGAAGAATATTAGTTTTGTTTAAAAAAAAATATCGATATTTGCAATCGAAAATTGTGCAACAAGTTTTTTTTAATCGCTTAAATTATGAAGAATTTTAAATTTCTCGCAGTAGCACTTAGTGCTATGATCATCCTCTCAGGATGTGGTAACATGAACAATACTACTAAGGGTGGACTCCTTGGTGGTGGTGGCGGTGCAGCTCTTGGCGCACTCGCAGGTTATTTGATTGGTAAGGACGCTAAGGGTGCAGCTATCGGTGCAGCAGTAGGTGGTGCAGTAGGTACTGGCGCTGGTGTTATTATCGGTAAGAAGATGGACAAGGCTAAGGCAGCAGCTGAGGCAGTTAAGAACGCTCAGGTTCAGTCTATCCAGGATGCAAACGGCCTCCAGGCAGTACAGGTTACTTTCGATTCAGGTATCCTCTTCGATACCAACAAGTCTGACCTCAAGGCAGCAGCTAAGACTTCTCTCCAGAAGTTCGCTACCGACGTGCTCAAGGCTAACCCAGACATCGATGTTGCTATCGTAGGTCATACCGACAACACAGGTACAGATGCAATCAACAACCCACTCTCAGAGAAGCGTGCACAGGCTGTTGAGGCTTACCTCAAGTCTTGCGGTGCAAGCGCATCACAGATCAAGTCTGTTGGTGGTGTTGGTTCAACTCAGCCAGTTGCCGACAACAGCACAGCTGCAGGTCGTCAGCAGAACCGTCGTGTTGAGGTATTCCTCTATGCTTCAAAGGCTATGATTGAGGCAGCAGAAAAGGAAGCAGCTCAATAATAATGAATGCATTTTAAAAGGATTATACTAGGTTAAAAACCTTTCAATTGGTATTACATTACAGAAGGATGTGTAGCGTGATGTTACGCATCCTTTTTTTAAATAACTCAACTTTCGCAAGTTGAGCAGAAGGGAATAGAAGGGAATGGAAAAGCCCTTGAAAAATTAAAGAATTGAAAAAATTGAAAAAACTCTTCAAAGCCGTCCTCTGGATTATCATCGCATTCTTTGTCCTGTCGATAGGTCTGACGATTGTCTATCGCTTCTGTCCCGTACCCGTATCGCCACTCATGGTCATCCGTCTCGGGCAGCAGTTTGCTGATGGCCGACCGCTTAAACTGGCGCATCGATGGGTGCCGCTCGACAGCATCCATCCCTCGCTTCCGCAAGCCGTGTGGGCTGCTGAAGATATACACTTTTTTCAGCACAACGGATTTGATTTCGATGCCATCAAGTACGCCATAAAATTAAACAGAAAGAAGGGGAGGGTAGTAAGAGGGGCCAGTACCATCAGCCAGCAGACAGCCAAAAACGTATTTCTTTGGCCAACTTCTTCGTGGACACGCAAAGCCTTCGAAGTCTATTTCACCATCCTCATCGAGACCTTCTGGTCGAAGCATCGCATTATGGAAGTCTATCTCAATACCATCGAGATGGGCGACGGTATCTATGGAGCAGAAGCCGTGTCGCTCGAACACTTTGGCTGTCATGCGCGTGACCTCGATACCAACCGCAGTTCCCTCATTGCAGCATCGTTGCCCAATCCAATTAAAAGAAATAGTGCCCATCCCTCGAAGTATATGTATAAGTATCAGCGAAAGATACTTAAACAGATGAGAAAATTGGGGCAGTTCCCCAAAGCAGAAGACTAACATTTTGTTAACCCAAATTGGTCATATATAGCTGGCTCGAGCCAGCCGATTATGTGGCATTTTGGAAGTTTTCGTTTGCACGCAGAATTCAAATAGTTTGCAGGCTAAATGCTCGGAACTACGAGAGAGCTACACACAAGGTTGGCATTTTCCTGTAAGTGTTTGCCGTTTTTTAGGGAGAAACAAGAAACGTCACAGAAAAACACATCTCATTTTTTCCCCTTTGCATTATTTGGTTTTGTACTTCACTCGGTTTTTGGTGTACCTCTAGGGTGCAAAGATACGATTAAGGTTTTATTCCACCAAACAAAAACACAAAAAGTTTTCAACACCCCCAACGCAAGGCATTATAAAAGGGGAGGCAACAATGTGCTTCCCCTCATTTGCTCTCAAAGGCCCTGATTTTCAACTTACTAAAGTTAACGGTCTCTGTTCATTTTTCTTAACAACCGACGTTAAAAGAAAAGAATCAGCGCAGTGACTCGCGCTGATTCTTTTTCATTTACTATTTAACTTCGCTCAATCTTTCTATTTTTCAATTTTCAAAGATTGGCACAATCACCTTGAAGATGAAGTTCCTCCCCATATTGTAAACACCTTGACGACCTGTGAGAGGGTTCGTGTCGCAATACTTCAAACGGCTCAGATGGTTCTGGTAGGCTCGGTTGAACAGGTTTTCAGCAGTAACACAGATCTCGGCAACCTTCTTTTTGTGAATGTTCAAGTCTGTACCCGCAGACATATTGAACAACGTATAACTGGGTGTCCCAGTTTCTGTATCATCCACCTTATAATAATGGTTCTGTGCCAGGTTACACTCCATACTGAAGGCGACATAGGCGTTGTTCAGAGGTTTGTGGCCGTGGTGTGACAGTTCGTATTTCAGTTCCGAAGTCCAGCGTGGGGCTGGCGTCATGGGGAGATACCTTGCATCCTTGTCGACATGCAACTGACGGGCATCTACCAGCGAGAAGGTGTTCTGAAAATGAATGCTGTGGATGGGGTGGAAATCCACTCCTACCTCAAAACCCAGCAGTCGTGCGTCGCCCTGAGTATATTCATAAGTACGGAGCCCTTCTTCCATCACGCGGTCTACCCGGTTTGCAAAAATGTAGTGTTCGATGCGGTTGGCAAAAAGCGCCAACTGCGCAGAAACATACTGCGACGTGAAGTCAAGACCGAGGTCAGCCTGCCAACTATATTCCGGTTTCAGGTCAGGATTGCCAATCTCAAAGCGAAGCGTTCCCTCGTGTACTCCGTAGCTCCCCTGTTCGCTCATGTTGGGCGCACGAAAGCCACGTGCCAGATTCAGACGAAGGTTCAGGTGTTCGCCGACATTCCACACGACTCCCAAACTACCCGTCAAGCCATTGAAATTGCGCGAATGAAAGTCAAGATGTCGATTGTCGAAGCGCAGTCCCCCATTAAGTGTCAGGCAACCGAGCGACTTATTGACGGTTGCATAGGCACCGAAGTCAAAGAGCTTGTATTCGGGTATCAGTATCTCTTCGCCCAGATTCAGCGACTGCTGCCACATGCCGTTGATACCTCCAGCCATCTTCCAACCATCGAACTCCTGCGACAGGTAGCGCAGGTCGTAGTTGACGGTGTGTAGTTTGAAGTACAACTCGTACATATCGGCATCATCTTCGAATTCCTGACGGCGGTTCTGCTGATAACCCACAACAGCCTTCAGCATGCCATCCTTTATGTTTATCGAGTTGTCCCATACCGCCTTGTAATGATAGACCTGCTGGAAAGGAAGGGTCTTTTTGTACGAAGTAAGAGATGAAAGGCTTGAGGTAAGTTGACCCGTTTCTTCGTCTCGTTCACCCTCCACGATGCTGGGTGTCTGGTGGAATATGGTCGCTGTCAGATGTGAATATCCCCAACGTTTGTTCAGCCCTATCATCAGGCGTCCAGCCCTTTCGCGGAACTGCGAGCCTGGTACATAGCCATCATACTTGTTCTTATAAGCATGAGCGTATTTGTCAGTGAAACGAGCATTCCAGACAAAACCCTGCTGATTGCCCGCAAAGTTGAGCGAGTAATCGAACAGGCCGTTGTTCGTCTGGAATTCTGTCGCAACGTCCGCTTTCATCTCACCTTCGGGTTGAATGGGTGCACTATGCAATATCATCACACCGGCCATTGCATCGCTACCATACATCAACGAAGCGGGACCCTTCAGTATCTCCACAAAGTTCACGTTCTGGGGATCGATTTCAATGCCGTGTTCATCACCCCACTGCTGACCCTCCTGACGCACGCCCTCGTTCATCACGATGATACGGTTATAGCCCAGGCCGCGGATGACAGGCTTGGAGATACCACTTCCCGTCGTAATCTGTGCCACACCAGGCTGATGGGCTACAGCATCAACAATGTTAGTCGAGGTTGTCTGACGGAGTTCCTTAACCGATAAAATCGAGATGGGAGCCGTAGAATGCTTGAGTTTGGTGTCACCCACGATGCCAGTAACCACCACGTCGTTCAGTTGTATGTGGCGGAAAAACATATCCGTGGAGTCCATCATGTGTTCATTGTTCTGTTGATTCTTTTGTTCCTGTGCTGCAGCTTTTACACCTATCCAAAGCAGCAACAGGATGAAATATATCTGTTTCATTCTGTAATTCTGTTAAATTACGACATCATGCACCATACATAATGCATACTGCATCATTAATGTAAAATGTAGAATGTAAAAGTTGATAGTTGAAAGTTGGCCTTTGACCTTAGACTTTTGGTCTTAGACCGACCTTCTCCACCTTGCATCTAAAGGCGGCCCACGCGTGTAAAGTACCAACGGAGGTCTTTGTTCCGTCCTACTTTTCAGAACACATCGTCTGATTTGTGAAAAGTTAGCAAAAGGTATCAGCGCCGTTATGGCTGCTACCATATAGACAAAATGAAAGAACTGACATAGCAGACAGTCATCCAGATAGTTGTCCGATGCTGACAGATGGCCATGGTGATGCACATGGTGGGCACACTCCACACAGTCGATAGCCACATGGTCTACAACCTCATGGCGATGCACTCCCGACAGTAGCAGCATCGATACGAATACCGACAACAGCAACCATGAGAAACCGACTCTTCTGCCTTGCCTGTTCATTTCGACTGCAAAGATACAACTTTTCTTTCATACAACCAAATTTTCAACAAAAAACGTCAACAGAATGCGGGGAATAGACATTTTCAGCCTATCACCCCCCGTTTTTCACACTTCATGTGCAGATTTTTTTTCATGGCATTTTTAGCCTAAAATGCACTGTAGGTACCTGTGGGCAAGAAAAATATTACAAAAATTACATATTACATCGGGTTGGAGTAAAATAATAGAATTTATATATAATAGATATTATATATAAATTTTTGATATTAAGTGGAGTTGCATGTAATATGTAATATTTGTAATTTTTTTTGTGTGTACCCTCATGTGATTACCAATCATTTGTTTACAATCGTAACCCACAAATTGACATCCGTACTTTACAAAATAATATATTTGTTTACAAAATTACATTTTCTGCATCATTTTCTTGCATTTATCCTTGGTTATGTCGGAATTATTTCGTACCTTTGTAGTGCTTTTGAGGGGGCGGAAAACCTAAGGGGCAATTCAAGACTAAGTCAAGTTTACCTCTGGACTGAAACAAGACTAAGGGACATGCGAAAAGGTGTCTCACATGTGTGTCGAGCAAGAGGTGTATAGGAATTAGTTCATAGTTGATAGTTCATAGTTGATAGTAGTTGAAAGAGTGTAGAGAAGTTATAAAAGTGTAGAGTTGAGTGTGTAGAGTTTAGAGTAGTTGAAAAATGCGATTAAGTGAGAGCAGAGTCAAGCTTGCTTGAACTATGCCGAGCGTGAGCATTTTGGGCGAAAGCCAAAAAGTGTAAAGTGTAAAGTTGCAAGTTAACAACAGCATTCATCTGTCTGTCACTCCTACTCTCCTGTACTCCTGCACTCCTTAAGACATTAACCAATTAAACTATTAAATTAGGAGGGGAGTGACAGAAGTTATAATATAAAATTTTCTTTTGACTTTCATTGCTCTATTTTTAACTGAAACAACTGAAACGCGAAACGTATTTTTTGTGTATTTCTTTGGTGGTGTCAAAATTATTTAGTAATTTTGCAGCTCAAATGGAAAGTAATCATTCATGGATAAGATAAGAAATTTCTGTATTATTGCCCATATCGACCACGGGAAATCGACTTTGGCCGACCGCTTGCTGGAGTTCACTCACACCATCAAGATTACCCAGGGGCAGATGCTGGACGATATGGATTTGGAGCAGGAGCGTGGTATCACAATCAAGAGCCACGCCATTCAGATGGAATATGAATATAGAGGTGAGAGGTTAGAGTCAAGAGGTAAGAAGTTTGTGCTGAACCTGATCGATACGCCGGGACACGTGGACTTTTCGTATGAGGTGTCGCGAAGTATTGCCGCTTGCGAGGGTGCGTTGTTGGTAGTAGATGCTACGCAGGGTGTGCAGGCACAGACCATCTCGAACCTCTATATGGCTATCGATAACGATTTGGAAATCATTCCTGTCATCAACAAAATAGATATGCCGAACGCGATGCCTGACGAGGTGGCTGACGAAATCATCGACCTGTTGGGCTGCAAGCGCGAGGAAATCATCCTGGCATCGGGCAAGACCGGTGAGGGTGTGGAGGATATCCTCAATGCTGTCATCGACCGCATTCCACATCCCAAGGGTGACGAGCAGGCTCCGCTGCAAGCGCTTATCTTCGACTCTGTGTTCAACTCCTATCGTGGCATCATTGCTTACTTCAAGATTGTGAACGGTGTGATGCGACCAGGCGAGAAGGTGCGGTTCATCAATACGAAGAAGGAGTATCTGGCTGAGGAAATCGGTGTGCTGAAGATGGACATGATTCCCCGTAAGGAACTGCGTACGGGTGACGTAGGGTACATCGTTTCGGGTATCAAGAATGCTGTGGAGGTGAAGGTGGGCGATACCATCACTACTGTAGCGAATCCCAGCGACTGCGCTATCGAAGGCTTCGAGGAAGTGAAGCCGATGGTCTTCGCCGGCGTTTATCCTATTGAGACCGAAGACTACGAGAACTTGCGTACGTCGCTTGAGAAACTCCAACTGAACGATGCCTCGCTGTCGTTCCAGCATGAGAGTTCGGCGGCGCTGGGCTTCGGATTCCGCTGCGGATTCCTCGGACTGCTTCACATGGAAATCGTACAGGAACGACTGGACCGTGAGTTCAACATGAACGTCATCACTACTGTGCCTAACGTGTCGTATATGGTGTATGACAAGCACGGTAACGCGCAGGAAGTGCACAACCCGTCGAGTATGCCCGACCCGACGCTCATAGAGCATGTCGAGGAACCATTCATCCACGCAACGGTCATTACTACGGCAACGTATATCGGTCCTATCATGACGCTATGTCTCAGCAAGCGCGGCGAACTCATCAAACAAGAGTTCATTGCTGGTAACCGTGTGGAGATTCAGTTCCTCATGCCGCTTGGCGAAATCGTGATTGACTTCTACGACAAACTCAAGAGCATCAGCCGCGGCTATGCATCGTTCGACTATCATAGTGCTGGTTTCAGACCTTCGAAACTTGTGAAACTCGATATTCTGCTGAACGGTGAAAGTGTCGATGCGCTCTCTACGTTGACTCATGTGGATAATGCTGTGACCCTTGGTCGCCGTATGTGTGAACGACTGAAGGACCTGTTGCCTCGTCAGCAATTCGACATCGCTATTCAGGCAGCAATCGGTGGCAAGATTATCGCCCGTGAAACCGTGAAGCAGGTACGCAAGGATGTGCTCGCCAAATGTTATGGTGGCGACGTGTCGCGTAAGCGCAAACTCCTCGAAAAACAGAAGGCAGGAAAGAAACGTATGAAGCAGATAGGAAATGTGCAGGTGCCACAGAAGGCATTCCTCGCAGTCCTGAAACTCGACGAATAAGCAGATAAGTCATATAAGACAGACAAGCCCCATAGGTTCTATAATCCCCTAAACCCCAAACCATGCAAAAGAAACTTTCTCTCATAATCAGTGCTTTGATGCTTTCTGCATCATTGATGGCCGATCCTATCGATGTAACAAAAGCGAGGTTGTTGGCTGCACAATTCATGCCGTCGGCAAGTTCACAACCGCAGCTGGTGAAGACAGCCGCCCGCCGCAACATCAGCGGACGCAGGCTGGCACCTGCATACCAGACAGTAGCTCCTTATTATATCTTCAGTAGGGGCGAGAACCAAGGATTCGTCATCGTCAGCGGTGATGATGCTCTGCCTGAAGTGCTTGGCTATACCGAGTATGGCGATTTCGACGAGGCTAATATGCCTCCGTTCCTCCGCTGGTATCTCGACTATTACGGCAGCATGATTGAGGATGCACAGGAAACCCAACTGTCGCGCCGTGCGCCTGAGGTGACTGCCGCCGCACGAGTAGATATCGCTCCACTCATCGCTACCCATTGGGACCAAGGCTGGCCTTATAGCAACCTATGTCCCGACCGCAAAGACGGAGGCGGCAAATGTCTGACAGGATGTGTGGCGACTGCTGCAGCGCAGGTATTGTACTACTGGCACAAAGACCTGACGGATGTTACGCTGGCTGCTACTTCCAGCTATACGTATGGCAGCGAAGCGAAAGCCACTAAAGCATTCCCGAAGGGGACGCAACTGAAATGGGAACTGATGCGGACGAAATACAACACCGAACCTGAAGAATACCGCACGGCTGTAGCGACATTGATGGCTATCGTAGGTGGCGGCGCAGGTCTGACATACGGCTCGAGTACGGCGGGTTATCCGGAGAACTGCATTAATGTGTTCAGGAATATCTTCGGCATGAACGGCGGTACGCACAAGTACAAGGATCACGGCGGTGAAACGGAAGTTTCTGACGACAACTGGGCCACACAGCTTTATAACGAACTATTGAAGGATGCTCCGATTCTCTATGCCGGATGTCGCGAATATCAGGACAACAACGGTAACACTCAGGCTGAGGGACACGCCATCGTGATCGACGGCTATCAAGCCAAGACCGGCTATTTCCACTTCAACTTAGGGTGGGGCGGTCAAGGTGACGGCTACTTTACTGTGGCACGAAGCAAAAGTCCGTCGTGGGGCTTCAACGACTCTTGGCAGGAATATGTCATCGGTATTTCACCCCGCAAGCAGAACCTGAAGGCAGAATTTGCTATTCGTCCGAAGGTCTATTACAACCGCACCAACACTTTTACTATCGACGTAGAGAATCACGGTACGCTCGACTATTCCGGCATCTATCTGTTTGCCAGCGCGACGAACAAGAAGCCAACGCAATTGTCGGAAGCTAAGGACAAGGACACAGAGACTGTGCTGAGCAATAAAGGCACAGCGGTGAGACTGAAACTGCAAGCCAAGGTAACGAATGCCTCAAAGATGTATTTCTTTGTGACGGATAAATATCTGAATGTGTTGGCACAATATGTAACCACGAGCGAAGCGCCGACGAACGACCTATGGCTCGGTGGTGTTAACTTGTATGCCAGCAGCGACACCGAAGTGCACAATGGGGAGACTTACTCTGTGATTTACAATAACCGTGCTACGGCTGAGGCTGAGATTGAAAACAGGAGTATCAACGGCTTCGAAGGTTCGCCCCGAATGGCTATCTATGAGAGTACTGACGATGGGAAGACGTTCAACTACGTTGGATTTAAGTACGGCAAAGTCTCGGTTGAACCTCGCTCGACAGGGTCTGTATCGATCACGATCTCATCGACGAGCAGTTGTCCGATTTCTGTGGGTAACTTATATTACGGTGTGATGCTCGACACGATTCCTGCGTTGCACACGGATGACGTGTTGCACGGGGCTGATGCGCATACCATCCGCTTTGTCATGAGGGAAGGAGAACTGAATGGGGTTGACTTTACCAATGGCTGCCTAAAACTGAGCGGCATCTGGGATCTTAACCGTTTTATCACGCTGACGAAGAAAGCGACTTACAAGGGTGCCACAAGCTTCGACCTGACGGCTGTGAGCAAGATAGGGGAAATCCCGGTGCTGGAGGCTAACCCCAATGCGGTCTATTATGTGAGCGACGACTCTCAGGCAACAGGGCAGAATGTCATCAAAGGCGGAGTGTGTCAGCAGTTGGTGCTGAAGCCTGGCTTTGATTTCGTCCCGCTGGGTGAGTTCAAGGCAACAGATGCTACGATGAGTATAGATATGCCTAGCGGACGTTGGGGATTGATTACAGTTCCGTGTGACGTAAGGGTGCCTGACGGTATTATTGCCCGCCGCGTGGAGTCGCACATATCGAGTGGCATTAGCAACCGTACAGTTGATGTGCGCGAACTGGAGGCTGGGCATACTTACTTGGTGATGACGTCGAGCGGACGTAGCCAGACGCTTCACGGCACTAACGCAAAGGTGGTCAGTGGTCCGGTGGAAAATGTGGACACGGCGATTGTGGGAACATTCGTGGCAACCACGACTCCTGCGGGTGCGTTTCTGGTGAACGACGAAGACCAGCAGTATTTCACGTTAGCGGATGAGGGAACTGCTGTGGAGGCTCTGCGTGGATACTTCTACGCTACGAATGTCACGAAGGACTTCCGTGCTTATTCGTCGATTACTTATGACCCCAGCTATCAGTCGCTGGCTGAACGCATTGCGGCTGCTTATGCCGCTATCGATGAGTATGGTTTCTACGCTACGCAAGCGGCGACCGATGCGTTGTGTGAGCGTGTTGACTCTGCGAAAATTGTGTTTACGGAGCGGACTGAGACCATTTCGGATGTACGTGCGAGATTCCGTGAACTGGATACGCTGACGTGGAATTACATTGCGGCTGCCCCGAACCCTGATGAGCTTGTTGACTATACATCTTACATCACTAATCCATCGTTCGAGTCGGGGAAGACTGGCTGGGAAACGACAGGAGTAGTGAAGAAAAATACGGAACTGGCGCTGATGTGTGCCGGAGCCGACGGGAACAGTTTCCTCTATAACTGTCAGGCCGACAGTGTGGGGTCGGAGCTTAGGCAAGTTGTGACTGGCTTACCTCGTGGCTACTATCGTCTGACTGCGATGGTGGGTTCGTCGGAGGGACGCGAAATCACCATGTTTGCCGGCGATACGACTGTGGTGGTGAAAGCCAGCCCGAAGGGTGTTCACTATCTGGTTGAAGCATGTATTGACGACATCCTTGTCACGACAGGCGAACTGCCGATAGGTATTCGTGAAGGCGGTTTCTATAAGGTTGATGATTTCCGTCTGACGCTGACGGGTTATGCTCCTGTTACCACTCCAGAAGATGTGAATGGCGACGGAAGTGTCGATACGCAGGATGTGCTCAAGATTTATGAATATATACAGAATTCGACTGAATCTGATTCTACTCCTGGCGACGTGAACGGTGACGGCACTGTGGATACTCAAGACGTATTGAAGGTTTATGAATATATCCAAGCAAATTAACCTGACGGCCCATCTGCTCAAGTTGGCGGTGGTGCTTTTCGCTTCGATGATGCTTGCGGCGTGTGGTGAGGACCGCACTTATGAGTACGAGGAGAAGACTATAGGCTGTCATCAGTTGCAGGAGTTGATGGCGGAATGGTATCTGTGGGGCGACAGCATCAAAGACCTCGACTGGCAGCAGTATTTTGCCAAGCCTACCGATTTTATTTCCAAACTGACGGCTCAGAGCAAGGCCAACGATAAGTGGTCGTATTGTATGATTGACACCATAGAGAGCGACCCGTTACCGTGCGGCTATTTCAATCATGTCGATTCGTATGGGATGGATGTGGTGCTGATGAACGACCCGACGGGTGAGACTTCCAAGCAATATGCTCGTGTGGTGACGGTCTATGACAATTCGCCTGCTGAGCGTTGTGGCTTGCGGCGTAACGACTTCATCGGTCAGGTGGACAACAACAAGATGGCTTCGACCGTCATCAAGAATCTGGTGAACGGTCGCGCCCGGACGCTGATTGTCAGCCGTTTGGGAGTGAATGGAGACGAAGAGTCGTTCTATTGGACTGCTACCGACACCGTTTCCCTTCCGAAGTCGGAACGAGTGGAGGTGTCTGCCGTTATGACCAGCCGGATGTTCGACGATGAGGTGGGCTACATCATGCTGGCGAACTTAAGCGAGACCGAGACGATTGTTGCAGCCTTGCAGCGCATGATGACGTATCCATTGACAGACTTAATCGTCGATTTGCGGCTTTGCAACAGCGGCACCATCGAGTGTGTGCACGAGGTGGCGAAGCTAATAGGAAGCAAAGCGGGGACGTTCCTTCGCACATATTGGAACACGGCGAAGTCGGCGAATAATCAGACTTACACGATTGAGGGTTCGGCTCAGTTCCGGGTATTCTTCATCACAAGTGGATACACGCAGGGAGCTGCCGAGTGGCTGATTTACGGGCTGCGTGCGATGTCGCCCGATGATGTCGTGGTGGTCGGTACGACGACGGCGGGGCAGAACGTGATGCTCAAGGCCATCCCATCTGATTATCAGTTTACGCTCTATCCTGCGGTGGCATTCGTTGCCGACAAGGATGGCAGCTACGACTATTCGAAGGGCATTGTGCCCGACGAATCTGTTGATGAAATGACCTACGCGATGCTCTATCCTTACGGGAACGTGTACGAAGTGATGATTCAGTATATCCTTACGATTCTTTTATAATTCCCCTGACCATATGGACAACATACCTTTGACACATCCGACGAGCGCACGGCTTCCACATCCTCTTGTCGCACTCATTCCGGTTGCGGTGCTGGTCGGGATGATGGCGCTGATGATTACGTTGTTCGGCAGCGATGCGTTGGGTGGCGGCACCCAGATTGCTTTGCTGATGGCGGCTGCTGTATGCATCTCGATTTCGATGCTGGTGTATCGCACCAAGTGGAAGGACTTCGAAAACGGAATCGTGGAGACCGTCTCCAGCTCTGTGGTGTCTCTGTGCATACTGCTGATTATCGGAATGATGTCGTCGACATGGATGATTAGTGGTGTGGTGCCTACGTTGATATATTATGGCGTTCAAATCTTGTCGCCGACGTATTACCTGGCGTGTACGTGCGTGATATGCGCAGTCGTTTCGGTGATGACGGGGTCGTCGTGGACCACAGTCGCAACCATCGGTGTCGCCCTGATAGGTATTGGCAACGCGCTGGGCATCCCGGAATACTGGTCGGCGGGTGCGATTATCTCGGGCGCATACTTCGGCGACAAGATTAGTCCGCTGAGTGACACGACCGTGCTCGCGTCGAGCGTAGCCGAGGTCAATCTGTTTACACATATCCGTTATATGTTGCAGACGACGATTCCGTCGATGTGTGTCGCACTGCTTATTTTCGGCGTTGCGGGTTTCTTCTTTATGTCAGATGGCGATGTGCAGGTGCAGGAATACACGGAGCACTTGGCTGCAACGTATAACATCTCGCTGTGGACACTGCTGGTACCGGTGCTGACAGGTGTGATGATTGCTCGCCGTGTGCCGTCGCTCATCACGCTGTTCGCGTCTTCTCTGCTGGCTGGGTTGTGTGCGCTGTTGCTTCAGCCCGACATCCTCGTGACTGTGGCAGGCTCGGATTCGCTCGGTCTGGGCAGGGTGGGGCAGTGTGTGAAGGGTATGTTGATGACTTTCTTCACGTCGACCAGTGTGGACACTGGAAGCGCAACTGTGAACGAGCTAGTGGCGACTTCGGGTATGGCAGGCATGCTCAATACCATCTGGCTCATCCTTTGTGCCATGTGTTTCGGAGGCGCGATGGTTGCAAGCGGCATGCTGCAGAGCCTCACCCGTGTCATCATTCGTGCCATCAGGGGTACGACATCCTTAGTCGCATCGACGGCTTGTTCGGGCATCCTTTCGAACATACTGACGTGCGACCAGTATATCTCCATCATACTTACGGTGAGCATGTTCAAGAACGCATACAGGGAAAAGGGCTATGAGGGACGTCTGCTTTCGCGCACGACGGAAGACGCTACGACGGTGACATCGGTACTCGTGCCGTGGAACACCTGCGGTATGACGCAGAGCACCGTGCTCGGCGTACCAACGCTGGCCTACCTGCCGTTCTGCTTCTTCAACTATATCAGCCCGCTCATGAGTATCATCGTATCATCTATAAAAGTAAAACCAAACATACATGAAGCAACTAACAATTCTCATCAGTAGCCTTTTCGTGAGTGCTACGCTTTCGGCTCAAGGTATATCCAATGAGCTGTTGCAGAAGTTTCAGTCGGAAAACAAGATGACTGCCTCCGACCGTGCCATCCGTAATGCGCTGAGTGTGACGGACGTGAAGAGTCTGGCGCTCAGTCAGGATAATCAGGCCGAGATAGATACCTATTTCAGCAACAGTGTTCCATCGAAAGGCATCACCGACCAGAAGAGTTCGGGACGATGCTGGCTCTTCACGGGACTGAATGTGTTGCGCAGCAAAGTCATCAACCGTGATAAGCTCGAAGGATTGGAGTTTTCACAGATATATCTCTTCTTCTACGACCAGTTGGAGAAGTCCAATCTGTTTCTTCAGGCCATCATCGACACGAAGAATCTGCCGATGGACGACAAGACAGTCGAGTGGTTGTTCAAGAATCCGCTGAGCGATGGCGGCACTTTCACGGGTGTTGCCGACTTGGTGACGAAGTATGGAGTAGTGCCGTCGGGAGTGATGCCCGAGAACTATACGGCGAACAACACGAGCAAGTTCACCTCGTTCGTGAAGCGAAAGTTGCGTGAGGATGGTTTGCTGTTGCGCGACAGCAAGCTCAAGGGGGCAGAGCTGTTGCGACTGAAGGAGAAGATGCTTAGCGAAATCTACCACATGTTGGTGCTCGGACTGGGACAGCCTGTCACTGAGTTCTCGTGGGCACCGAAGGGTTCTGACGGCAAGTATCTGTCAGCTCCGAAGCGTTACACGCCGCAGTCGTTCTATGCCGAGCTGATCGGGGAGGATCTCAATGCTGACTATGTGATGCTGATGAACGACCCGACCCGTGAGTACTGGAAAACTTATGAGATTCAGTACGACCGTCACACCTACGACGGACACAACTGGCTGTATCTCAACCTGCCGATGGACGAAATCAAGGCTGCTGCCATTGAGAGCATCAAGGATTCGACGATGATGTATTTCTCGTGCGACGTGAACAAGGAATTGGACGGAAAGCGCGGTCTGCTCTCGCTCGACAACTACGACTACAGCAGCATCCTCGGCGTTACGTTCGGCATGGACAAGCGTCAGCGCATCATGTCGTTCGACTCGGGCTCGTCGCATGCCATGACGCTCAAGGCCGTTGACCTCGATGCCGACGGCAAGCCGCTGAAGTGGGAGGTGGAGAACTCATGGGGAGCATCCTACGGTCATCACGGCCACCTTATCATGACCGACGAATGGTTTGATGCCTACATGTTCCGCCTGGTGGTGAAGAGGCAGTATCTGAGTCCGAAAGTGCTCGATGCAGCATTGCAAAAGCCTACACTCCTGCCATGCTGGGACCCTATGTTCGCGAGTGAAGAGTGAAAAAACGGAAAGTGGATAGTGAATATTAACGAAACAGTAAAGTAAATCATGATGAAGTCTTCAGTCATTAGCCTTTTGTCTTTAGCTATGTTGTGCGTATCGCTTAGCGCACCGGCCCAGGTAGTTCATCCGAAAATCGGGACCACGGTGAAGTCCGACGACGGTCGCATCACCGTGACGCTCATCGGCAAGAAGATAGCCTATTCGAGCACCGACCCCAATACGTACGATGCCGACATCCATTCACCAAAGTCGGTCAACGTACACCCCTCGGGAAAGAAGTTCTACGTCAACTCGCTCGAGGGAGCGAAGACGGTGGCTTATTCGATGGACGGGTTCAAGAAGCTCGCCGTCATCAACCATAAGTTCGACGAGCGTGCCGATGCTGCGCTCTGGAGCAAGCCGTCGGGACTTTATCCCTTCACACATTACAACGGTCGCGGCATCGCGCTCAACACTTTCTTCGGCAAACCTGTCGAGAGCACCTTCTCACACAATGGCAAGTACCTCTGGGTGCCATACTACCGCCGCAACTACGACATCAACGCCCAAGACCCCTCGGCCGTTGCCATCATCGACACTGAGACCGACAAGATTATCCGTCTGATGGAGACCGGTCCGCTGCCCAAGATGATTGCCACCTCGCCCGACGGCCGTTACGTGGCCATTGCCCATTGGGGAAACAACACCGTCGGACTTATCGACATATCCAGCCCCGACCCCCGTCAATGGCACCACAAGTCGGTGCTCATCGTCGACCATCAGCTCGACCTCCACTACAGCCTCACAACGCCCGTCGATCGTGACAACGGAAGCGGATATGCCCTCCGAGGCACCGTCTTCACGCCCGACAGCCACTACCTCCTCGTAGGCTGTATGGGCGGTGGAGGCGGCATTGCAGTCATCGACCTCCAGCGAGGAGAATACCTGGGACGCATGCTCGGCATGATGGCCAACGTGCGCCACCTCGTCATCAAGAACGGCTACCTCTATCTCAGCATCAACGGCGGCGGCTACGTGCAGCGCATCGAGCTTGACAAGTTCATCGACGCAGCCCGTCAGATGAAGAACCGTCAGGGACAGATCACCGGATGGACCAACTGCAAGGTCGGCACCGGAGCACGCACCATCGAGCTCTCGCCTAGCGGAAAGTACATCTTCGCTGCGTGCAACAACGCCAGCGCGCTCTACGTCGTCGATGCCAAGGAAATGAAGGTCATCGCCCACATCAGCGTAGACAGCTACCCCGTGGGCCTCGACATCTCGAAAGACGGCCGCTACATCTTCACCACCTCGCAGGGACGCTCGGGCGGAGGCGGCAACGCCGTCAACATCTTCCGTGTGGACTATCAGTAGGAAGACCCTCCCCCTGGCCCCTCAATGGTCTTTACACCCCCTTCGGTTCCCCCGTTATCGGGGGACAGAAACCCTTTAGGGCGGGGAGTAGAATGAAAGCCCCGACGGGGCGGAATATTACAGGCGGGGGTGTAAGCCCCCGCTTTTTTTGTGTGCCTGCAAAGCTCCTCTCCTAAGACAGGGGAGGGGGACCATTTATGGTGGAGGAGTGTGATAGAGCGTTGGGGGAATCATACTCCCTCCCGCCTTCGGCGTACTCCCCCTATCTTAGGAGGAGAGCTGCTATTCCCACTCTGTTCTTCCTCTTTTCTTCACATTTTCCCCGAAATCGTTTGGCGGTTTCGGAAAGTTTTATTATCTTTGCCACCGAAAACCGATAGCTATATGCTTCATCTTGCATCCATATCCGCGCTTCTGAGGTCTGACGCCACGGGCGGCAGAGGATATGATGTAGTGATTTTACCCCCCCCATGTAGTATTTTTGCAACACATCGGCGAGCTGTCGCCGACCAATATGCGGCTCGTTACGGCCCCAGAGAGGGGCTGTGACGGGCTTTCTTGTGCTTTGCCCTCGTGGGGAGTGAAAATAATGACTGCCCCGCTAAGATAGTTCTCTGCTCTTCCCCTAAGTTAGGGGAAGTACCCCGAAGGGGGGAAGGAGTATGAATGAGCGTTGTGACATACGCCTCCACCGCCAAGGCGGTCCCCCTCCGCTAACTTAGCGGAGGAGTTTAAAACTACTAAACAACCAAATAACATAGTATTAACTATTTAAACAAATGAAGCTTATGAAACGGAAATTCTTTTTCTTACTGATGGCTGCGGCTCTCGTGATGGGCTTTGCGGCTTGCTCGGAGGACGATGATGATGAAGTGGTGCCAAATGTTGATTTGTCTACTGTCACTTCCGACCTTACGTTGA
Organism: Bacteroidaceae bacterium; assembly: GCA_017615245.1. GTDB lineage: Bacteria > Bacteroidota > Bacteroidia > Bacteroidales > Bacteroidaceae > Colivivens. The sequence goes on along the minus strand of JAGAAL010000041.1, from coordinate 12,111 downwards.
ACGACGGCGATGTGGTGACGGGTAGACTGAAGGAAGATGTGAAGATATCGATTGCCGATGGCGCAACGGTGACGTTCAAAGGCGATACGATTATGGGTGCTGCTGTCTTTGGAAGTCCTTGTTGGCCAGCTGTCACCTGTAAAGGCGATGCCACCATCGTACTGGCCGACGGCACGACGAATATTGTGAGACCTCTCGGTTCTTGCTATCCCGGCATTTATGTTCCTGTGGGAAAAACGCTCACCATCCGTGGCAATACAGGTATACTCATCGTTAGAGCAGAAAGAGCTGCAAGCATTGGCGGAGGCGGCAGTATTATCTATAATAATGGTGAAAGCCTCTTCGTTAACGACAATGCCGACTGTGGCAACATCCGTATTGAGGGTGGTGTGATTTATGCCTCTGTTGGTTTGGAAGCGGCATGTATCGGTGCAGGAACTGAAGCTAAGTGTGGCGATATCACAATTATAGGAGGCAAAATTATTGCCCAATCGGATAATGGAGTTGCTATAGGAAGTGTAACTGGAGGCTCTTGTGGCAAGATATTGATTACGGGAGGCAACATTGAAGTTATATCTACGTGGAAAAAAGCTCCTGCTATCGGTAGCTCAGGCTGGCTTGAATATGATAAGATTGGCAAAAAATATGGCAAGTTCGAGAGTCTCACCATCACCAATGGTATCACAAGCCTCAAGGCTACGGGCGGCAACGGCAGCACTGTGCCTCCGATTGGCAAAGGTGCTGAAGACACAAGCAGCGGCGACGTGAACATCGACGGAAAGGTGAATCCCGATGCATCGTGGACGGGCGACGGCATGAAGAGCTTGAAGCTCACAAAGCCGGAAGGCAGTAATAATACTTGGCAGTTGGAGCGGTAGCAAGAAGGTGATGGTGAAATAAGCCAGCCCCCCCCCCATGAAACCTTCCCGACACCGTCGGGAGGGTTTTCACCCCCGTGGGAAAGCTTCCTGACAATGCGGAGAGGGTTTTCACCCCCGTGGGAAAGCTTCCTGACAATGCGGAGAAGGTCTTCACCCCCGTGGGAAAGCTTCCCGACAATGCGAGAGGGTCTCCACCCCCGTGGGAAAGCTTCCCGACACCGTCGGGAGGGTCTCCACCCCCGTGGGATGCCATTCGGATTTTAACATTTCGGCGCTTATACGCCCTAAAAATAGGCAATTTTTTTATTAATCTAAAATTACTCTTATTATGGAAACAATTGCGAAATTAGTTCAGGAGTTCAAACTCCGTGAGACGACCAACGCCGTGTGCATCAGCGTGGGCAAGTACACGCTCGACCAGTTCGACGAGTTTTTCACCCAGCAGAATCCGGCACCAGCCAAGCTGGCCCGCCAGTTGGAGAGCTACCGCGCCCGTTACATTGCGCTCGACGATGTCTATGCCCAGCAGCTGAAGGCGGAGGAGACAGCAGCCATCTCCAGCCTCGACGCGGAGGGCGACCAGCTCATCTATGGCGTGAAGGGCATGGTGGATGCCTACCGCCGCATGGACTTCGACACGGAGAAGAAGGCGGCTGCCAACCGATACTACGAGTTCGTGCGCAAGCACCGCATCGACCCCACGGAGAACATGATTTCTGAGTGGTCGAAGGTGGAGCAGATGTGCGGCGAATGGAATGCCACCCCGTCGCTCCAGGCCGATGCCGAGACATTGGGACTGACCGCCGTCATGACCCGCCTGGCTGCCATCGAGGTGGAACTCCGCCAGCAGATGACCGCCCGCAATGATGCGGCTCCCGAGGCTCAGGCAGTGAAGAAGGCGCGTGAGGCCCTCTATCCCGAGTACCGCACCCTCATCCTCCTGCTCAACTCCTTCGCCGTGGTGAGCGACGAACCTCAGCCCTTCGCCCTGCTCATCAACCGACTGAACCGCAACATCGACTACGTGCGCCAGCATGCCATGGCAGGCAGTGGCTCGACAGGCTCAGGCGGCAGTGGTGGCGGCAGCACGACACCCGAAGATAGCGACGACAACGGCGGGGAGAATGGTGGAGAGCAAGGTGGCGGCGACAATCCTCCATCGGGTGGTGGTGATGATACTGGTGGCGACAACGGCGGAACGAATCCCGACCCAGGCACGGGCGGAGGCGACGAGCCGGGCGGCGGCGGTGACGACAATCCTCCGGTGGTTGACCAGAACTAGCGGGAAGTTTAGAGTTGTGAGTGTAGAGTAGTTGAAAGTTGAAAGGTGTTTCGACAAGTTCCCCCTCTAAGTTAGAGGGGGTGCCCGTTAGGGCGGGGGCGTATGTCAAAGGACATCACAATCATACTCCTCAGTCATTACATGACAGCTCCCCTATCTTAGGGGAGCAGTTAATTTAGCAACAAAAAAGATGCGAACCGATGTCGGCTCGCATCTCTTTTTCAGTAGCTCATGCTCTTGCCTTCGTTCCATATGGGGAGCAGGAGTCCGTGGGTGTCGGTACAGTGGGTGTAGATCCATTGGCGGCGTTCGTCGTCGATGGCGTTCCACCATGCTGAACAAGCGGGGTAGTGTACGTCGGCGGTTTCGTCGCCGGCTTTGCGCGCGGCTTTCGTTGCTATGCGCTCTTTTTGTGTGATGGTGAGCGATGACCACCATTTGTCTAGGTCTTCCATATCGTTTGTGATTGATAGTTTATTGTTTTGCTGTATGTTATTTATATACTTTCCATTCCCAGATGCCTTTCACACCCTCGGTGATGGTGACGCGGAGGTAGCGGAAACGTTTGCCTATCTTGTCGCAATGCGGTGAACGTTTCTCAAGGCTGTGTACGGCGATGCGCTCCCACTTCAGCCCGTCGCGCGATGCTTCGAGCATGTAGGCATGGCCGGCTGTGGGGCGAACGAAGGCAATCTCGCTGCTGCCTATCTTGACTGTCTTGCCCAGGTCTATCATCATCGTTGCTCCTTGGTCGCTGTCGGCTGCCATCCACCGCGAACCGTTGGAGTTGTCGATGGCGAACTCGGGCACGAAGGTCTCTGTGCGCTGGCATCGCTCGTCCTGATTGTGGCGTATCTTCAGGTCGGGTGCCTCGGACGATGCTGTTGCGCTGACGATTTTCAGCTGCCCGGGCTTCGCGTTCTTGTGCAGATATCCTACGCCGTTCAGGTCGACGCATACCTGACGGATGGTTCCGTCGTCGTTGAATTCCATGCGGTTCACATAGGTCTGGCGGTTGGTGCTCCTGCGCCCGAACTCTAGGAATGCCAGGTAGTAGTCGTCGGTGCCGCTGACGTTGAACACGCATCCGTGTCCGGGGCCGAAGACGCCTGTCTCTATGTTTGTGGTGCATATGAGGTCGTGCTCGGGGGTTGTCCAAGGACCGAGGGGCGATGTGCGGCTCATCTGGTAGTAGTACTCGTAGCGCTCGTCGCCGCCGATGGTGTAGAGGTAGTAGTAGATGCCCTTCCGCTTGAAGAAGATTGGGCCTTCGGAATACTCGGTGCGACGTGTGGGGATGGTCTGATACATGGTGTCGATGGTGGCCATGTCGGGTTTCAGCCTCACCACATTACGACTTCCCCAGAAAGCGTAGGGTGTGCCGTCGTCGTCGATGAATATCTCCGTGTCGATGGCATGCACATTATCGCGCTCCCACAGGCGGTTCTCCACGGTGAACGTGTCGCCTTTGATGAGTCGGAACGGTCCGTCGGGGCTGTCGGCCACAGCCGGATACATGTACCCGTTGACAGTTGGGTAGATGTACCACTTGCCGCGGAAGGCAACAGCCTTGCTCGGCGCCCAGTACTTCTCGTTGTATGCTTGGGGAAAATATGTGCCCTCGAAACTCCAGTTGACGAAATCGCGCGACTTCCATACCACAGGCGGGCCTGACGTGTCGAGTCCGCGGCCGTATCCGTCGGTGGTGGCGTAGCAGTAGAAGGTTCCGTCGACTTCAATAATGCTGGCATCGGCAATCATGTCGGGCACGAGTGCGTTGCCGAAAGGATTGGTTTGCGCCGAAGCGATGATGCTTGCCAGCGAGCATAAGGTCAGTAGCAGGTATCGTTTGGTCATAGATTGTAATGTTAGAAGATAAGAATCCCCTCACACCTTATTATATATATAATAGGATGAGGGGATTGCGCAAGTGTATGAAATTACTTATTGAGTGCAAGAGCTACGTTGACTGCACATGCAACGGTACATCCTACCATTGGGTTGTTTCCAATACCGAGGAAGCCCATCATCTCAACGTGTGCAGGAACTGATGAAGAACCAGCGAACTGAGCATCTGAGTGCATACGTCCGAGGGTATCGGTCATACCGTAGGATGCAGGACCTGCTGCCATGTTGTCTGGGTGGAGAGTACGACCAGTACCGCCACCTGATGCTACTGAGAAGTAAGGCTTGCCAGCGAGCACGCGCTCCTTCTTGTATGTACCTGCAACTGGGTGCTGGAAACGGGTTGGGTTGGTCGAGTTACCTGTGATAGATACGTCAACATCTTCCATCCACATGATAGCTACACCTTCGCGAACGTCGTCGGCTCCGTAGCAGTTCACCTTGGCGCGAGGACCGTCGCTGTAAGGAGTCTTCTTCACAACTTCAACCTTACCTGTGTAGTAGTCGAACTTGGTCTGTACGTATGTGAATCCGTTGATACGGCTGATAATCATTGCAGCATCCTTGCCGAGACCGTTGAGGATAACGCGCAATGGGTTCTTGCGTACCTTGTTTGCCATTTCAGCAATCTTGATGGCACCTTCAGCAGCAGCGAATGACTCGTGACCTGCGAGGAATGCAAAACACTGAGTCTCTTCGCGCAACAGACGTGCGGCGAGGTTTCCGTGTCCGAGACCTACCTTACGATCGTCGGCAACAGAGCCAGGGATGCAGAATGCCTGCAAACCGATACCGATTGCCTCGGCAGCGTCGGCAGCTACTTTGCAGCCTTTCTTGATGGCGATAGCACAACCACAAACGTATGCCCACTTTGCGTTCTCGAAGCAAATCATCTGTGTTTCTTCACATGTCTTATAGGGATCGAGACCTGCCTTCTCGCAGATTTCGTTAGCTTCTTCAATCGAAGCAATGCCGTTCTCGTTCAATGCAGCAAGTATCTGCTTGATACGACGGTCTTGTGATTCAAATTTCACTTCTCTTATCATAGTCTGCTTCCTCCTTATTCTTTACGTGGGTCGATTGATTTAACTGCACCTTGTTCTGGTTTCGTACGGCCGTATGTACCAGTTACACTCTTGAGAGCTTCGTCAGCAGGAACGCCCTTCTTTACGGCATCCATGAACTTACCCATGTGAACGAATTCGTAACCGCATACCTGATTGTCGCTGTCGAGGAACATCTTGGTGATGTAACCTTCGGTGAGCTGGAGGTAGCGAGTACCCTTTGCCTTGGTACCATAGAGTGTACCACACTGTGAAACGAGTCCCTTGCCGAGGTCTTCGAGACCTGCACCAACAACGAGACCACCTTCAGAGAACGCACTCTGAGTACGTCCGTAAACAATCTGAAGGAAGAGTTCACGCATTGCGGTGTTGATGGCGTCGCAAACAAGGTCGGTGTTGAGCGCTTCGAGGATGGTCTTGCCAGGAAGAATCTCAGATGCCATAGCGGCAGAGTGAGTCATACCTGAACAACCGATGGTCTCAACGAGACATTCCTCGATGATACCTTCCTTGACGTTCAAACTGAGTTTGCAGCAGCCCTGCTGAGGGGCACACCAACCGATACCGTGTGTCATACCAGAGATATCCTTAATCTCCTTTGCCTGAATCCATTTTCCTTCTTCTGGAATTGGAGCTGGTCCGTGGTTAGGACCTTTGGCCACACAGCACATTTCTTGTACTTCTTTTGAATAAACCATAATTAAACTAAATTTGTTATATAACTAATAGCTGTTAATATATATATATCGAAATCTTTTGCAAAGTTACGAAAAAGTTAGGAGTTAGGACTTATGAGTTAAGAGTTTTTTCAATTTTCAACTTTGACTTCGTCCAAAATGCTCTCGCTCGGCAAAGTTCAAATACATTCGACTCTGCACTCGCTTAATCGCATTTTTCAACTCCCTCTACTCGTGTCTGATTGCATCGATTGGGTCCATATTGGCTGCTTTGCGGGCAGGGATGTAACCGAACAGTACACCAATCACAACACATACACCGAACGACAGGAAGATGGACCATGCTGGTACGATGCTCGGCATACCCATCTTGGGCAGGATGCTCGATGCACCTATACCTAAAAGCACGCCGAAGATGCCTCCTGTGAGGCTGATAAGGATAGACTCAATCAGGAACTGTACGCTGATGACGAAGCCTGTAGCACCTACGGCCATACGCAGACCGATTTCCTTGGTGCGCTCTGTCACACTCACGAGCATGATGTTCATGATGCCGATACCGGCAATCAGCAATGAGAATCCTGCAGCAATACCCAGAATCATGGTCACGGTGTCCATCGTATTCGACATCGTTTCCATCATCTCGGCCTGAGAACGGATGTTGAAGTCGTCAACACTACCTTCTTTTATCTTATGCGAGCGACGCAAGATGTCGGTCAGTTCATCGATGGCATGGTCAGACAGCTCTTCGGTGATGGCAGAGCAGATGATAGATCCGTAGTAGGTCTGAGCCGAGATACGTTTCATCACACACGTGTAAGGTGCTATGATAACGTTGTCCTGGTCCATTCCCCAGCTGTTGTAACCCTTTGATTTCAGTACACCAATCACTTTCATAGGGATTGACTTGAAACGGATGTTCTTTCCGATGGGATCGCCTCCGCCGAAGAGGTCGTCAACAATGGTTTTACCCACTACACATACCTTGCCCGACTTACGTATATCTTCCTCTGTGAAGAAATCACCGTCCTGCATTTCCCATTGCCTGATTTTCAGATAGTCGGTCGATTCTCCGTACATCGACGCAGTCGTGTTGTTATTACCATAGATTACCTGTCCGCTTGCAGTCACTTCGGGCGATACGTATGTCACGTATTTCTTCTCGCTCATGATGGCTTCATAGTCGGCAGGCTTCAAGGTCTGCATCTGTGCAGGGTCACGGCGCACGCCGCCACGCATATCAGCACCCGGACGGATAGTAAGCAGGTTGGTTCCCATTGTGGACAACTCCTCGCGGATGCTTTCCTTCGATCCCTGTCCGATGCTCATCATCGTAATGACGGCTCCCACACCGATGATGATACCCAGCATCGAGAGGAACGAGCGCAGCTTGTTGCTGGCTACGGCACGTAGGGACACTTTCAATAGATTCAGTATATTCATTGTCTTTTAATCTTCCACCTTTGGCAACGCAGCTAATGCCTCGGCTGCCGATTTGATGTTGTTGTTGATGGTATCTTCACGTATCTTTCCGTCGCGCAGGTAAATGTTGCGTGATGAATACTCTGCAATCTCGGGGTTGTGGGTCACGAAGATGATGGTATGTCCTTTCTTATACAATTCCTGGAATAGCACCAGCACCTCAAACGAAGTATGTGTGTCGAGGTTACCTGTAGCCTCGTCGGCAAGCAGTACGGCAGGGTTGTTGACCAAAGCTCGCGCAATGGCAACACGTTGCATCTGGCCACCCGACATCTGGTTCGACTTGTGGTAAAGACGGTCACCCAGTCCTACCGCTTCCAATGCCTTGATAGCAGCTTCCTTGCGTTGCTTTGAATTATACTTGCTGTTGTACATCAGCGGCAGTTCAACGTTCTCCACAGCTGTTGTGTTGGCCAGCAGGTTGTAGTTCTGGAAGATGAAACCAATCTTCTTGTTGCGCAGATGGGCACGTTGGCTTTTCGACATCTTCCTTACAGCCACTCCGTCAAGATAGTACTCGCCCGAGGTGGGGGTATCGAGACAACCTAACTGGTTGAGCAGGGTAGATTTGCCCGAACCCGATGTGCCTTGTATAGTGACAAACTCGCCTTCGTGAATTTTGAACGATACGCCACGCAGGGCTTTCACTACCTCCGACCCAACATGGAAATAGCGCTTCACGTTCTCCAATTCAATGACGACCTTGTTTTTATCTTCATTCATGGTTCTTTTCTTTTTGTGTGATTAACGGCCTCCGCCCATTGGTCTGCCTGTACCTCCAGCAGCACCTGCACCCGATCTGCCTGTTCCGGCTGCGCCTGCACCAGTAGCACCTGCACCTGTTCTTCCAGCTCCAGCTCCTGCAGCACCAGTTGAACCCTGACGGTTTCTGTTGTTGTTACGTGGACCTGGCATGAATGGGTTTGATGCGGTTGTTTCCTCTACTTCCTCTTCTGGCATCACAAACTCGGTGATGACTTCTGTGCCTTCGTTCACACCCGATACAATCTCCGTGAAGACACCATTGGTGCGACCTACCTGTACAGGAATAGCCTTGAAGTCCTTACCCTCGCGTACCCATACCTTTGCCATACCTTCACAGTCGATAATCTTCTCGTCATCCTGTAACAGCAATTCGTTGGGGGCGAAACGTAACGCTTTCGAAGGAACCGACAGAATGTCGTGCATCTCCATCGTGTAGATGGTTACGTTGGCTGTGAGACCAGGTTTCAGTTTCAATGATTCGTTTGGAGCAGAGATGACCACCTCGTAAGTTACCACGTTGCTTTCTGTTGTGGCTTGCTGGCGTACTTGAGTTACAGCTCCGTCGAACTGGTCGTCGGGATAAGTATCAACTGTGAACATCACATGCTGTCCTTCCTTTACGCCGCCTATGTCAGCTTCGTCAATCTTGGCTATTACGCGCATGTTGGTCAAATCCTGAGCGATGATGAACAGGGTAGGCGTAGTCATTGCTGATGCTACGGTCTGACCTTCTTCTACCTCACGGCTCAACACGATTCCGTCGATAGGTGAGGTAATCGTGGCATAGCCTAAGTTTGTCTGTGCTTTTTGTACACTCATCTTTTGCATTGCCACTTGTTGCATTGCCTGCTGATAACTCAGACGAGCACTCTCATAGTCGTTCGTGCTTACAAGTCCTTTCTCATACAAAGTCTTGTAGCGGTTATAGTTCGAGGTCTGGTAGTCCAGATTACTCTGATAGTTCGACAGGTTGCTCTTGGCCGAAGCCAGTTCGCTGAGCAGATTTGTCTTGTCCAACTCAGCGATTACCTGTCCTTTGTGAACTTCACTGTTATAATCGACATAAATCTTGTCGATGATACCTGATACCTGAGTACCTACTTCCACCTGTGTCACAGGTTCAATCGTTCCTGTTGCGGTGATACTGGTTGATAGGTCGTGTTTTGCCACCACATCGGTGTTGTATGTCACCTTAGCGTCCTTTGAACATGCTGCGAAGGTGAAGCCTACGATAGCAGCCAGCGCTGCTGATTTGATAAATGATTTGTTCATATATTTGTATTTGTTTATTTCTCTAAATTCTAAACACTAAACTATTCCCTCCCCTTTATGGGGGCAGGGGAGGGGGGCTTCCTACAGCTTTATCGCTTCTCCCTGATAAAATCTCAACATCGCCAGATTATACAGGGTTGTGTATTTGCTTTGCAGCAGTTGCTGTTCGGCCTGCAGCAGGTTGGTCTTACCCGATGTCAGCTCGATGATGTTCTTCAGCCCTAACCGGAACTGTTCGCTCACCAGGTCGTAGCTCTGCTGCATGCTCTGCACGTTTGTCTTCGCATAGATATACTGTTGCTGAGCTGTATAAGCATTTAGCCAGTAGTTTTCGATGGTACAGTACAGCGTCTTCTGGGCATCCTGCAACTGCAGTTCGCTGTTGTATTGTGTCAGACGGGCTTTGCGTACATTGGTCATGTTTTGCTTCTGGTCGAAGATAGGTACCTGAACGGATACTCCCAGTGAGTTGCTGAGGTTGGTCTTCACCTGCTTGAAGAAAGCTGTATGGATGCCGCTTGAGTTGCTCGTACCTACGCTGGCATTCAAGTTTACGGTAGGCAGATAACCAGCCTTTGCAATCTCGATAGCCAGGTCGCTTGCCTCCATATTCAGTTTGCTGCTCTTGATTTCCGGACGGTTAGCCAACGCTGCAGCATATACAGATGCTTTGTCGGGGATGGGTGCCAAAACGGCGGTTTCAGACACGTTGTCCACCGCTACATTGAATTCCTGACTATCCATCAGTTCCAACAATTGCTTCAGCTGCAACTTGTTGTTTTCTAACTGCGACTTGCTGTTTACGATGTTGTATTCGTCCTGCGACACCTGAGCCTCCAACTGTACGAGGTCCACCTTTGCCAGACTACCGACCTCCACCATTGTCTTAGCACGGTCGCGTTGCTGTTGCGAAGCCTTCAGTATTTCCTCGTTCACCTTCACTGCCTCCGTTTGATACAGAATCTGTACATACAGCTGAGTGATCTGTTCCTGAATAGAGTTGGCCGTACGCTCCGTGTCGAGTTCCGACATCGCTTGAGAGTATTCACTCTTCTTGATGTTCTTGGTGTTGCGTCCGCCGTTCCAGATAGTTACACTTGAATTCAGACCATAACTGCCGTTATAGCTTGTTGTGTTTCGTGTGGTTGTCATGGTACCGTTCGTCAGGTTGATAGTCGACTCGCTAAATGGTCGCCACGAACCGTTTTGGTTCGTACTGAACGAAAGGGAAGGGAATAGTGCAGCTTTCGACTGCTTTACGTCAAGTTCATTTTGTGCATTCGTCAGCCGACTCTGTTTCAGCTGAATGTTGTTCTCCAATGCATAATCGATACACTCTTGAAGCGTCCATTGGCGCTGAGCATATAATCCTGTGCTTGCCATACATGCTCCAAGAGCCATTGTAATCAGTTTTCTCATATCATTATTTAGACTTTATACATTAGTTCGGGAGTCCCCCTCCTCCCACTTCCCCCTCCTTTTTGGAGGGGTTGGGGATAGACTTTGCAGCCAGCCTGTAAGCCGGGTTCTGTCATCACGCGAACGTGATGGTCTGTCATTTATCCTGGTTGAGTGTCACCACACAACTCTAGCGTTCTACCCTGTAGCTTGGGCGAGCAACCCTCAAGCGCTACTATACATGAACTTGCAGCTTCCAAGATGCACAGCCGGCATGTCACCATACCGCTGGTAGGCTCTTACCCCACCTTCTCACCCTTACCCCGATGGGGCGGTTGTTTTCTTCTGCATTACTCAACCCTCGCGGACTGCTTCTATATTAGGAAGTGGAATGCTCTGTGCTGCCCGGACTTTCCTCTCACATACCGATGTATTGGTGGCTTTGTGAACCGTTTTAAAATACCAGCGTATGTCAGCGACAGACCGTCCGACTGCTTTCAAATTGCAAAATTAATAATAATTTTGTATACCACAATGAAAACACCCTTCTTTTTATGATTTTTTAGCGAAAACAAACAGATATGAAAACAAAAAAGGCGGAAGTTCCGCCTTTTTGTGTGACCCGCTTGGGGCTCGAACCCAAGACCCCCACATTAAAAGTGTGATGCTCTACCTACTGAGCTAGCGAGTCTAACCTTATCAGCTTGCGAATGCAATTTTCAGGGTTTTAAACCTGTGCTTCTTTCGTAAGCGGCTGCAAAGTTAGTAAGTTTTTTTGTATTGACAATAACTTTTTCGAAAAAAATCACGTATCTTTGCAAAAATTTTTAATAGAGTGCAATGTACTGGCTAATAATTATCATACAAATCGGGGAATATCTGTTTGATTTGCTGTTGGACTTGCTGAACATTAAGGCATCACATCGTCCTATTCCTCATGTTTTAGAGGGAATGTATGACGACAAGGCTTACGCGCGACAGCAGGCGTATTTCCGTATTAATAAAAAGGTGGGGTTCGTTTCGGGTTTGGTGACAACTGTATTGGCGATTGGTTTATTTGCCTTTGGAGCCTACGGATGGTTCGATGGGGTGGTCCGCCAGGCGACAGATTCGAATATCTGGCGCACGTTGCTGTTCTTTGGTTTCTTCGGAGCTATCAGTTGGTTGGTGTCGCTACCGTTCGACATCTATGATACGTTTGTTGTAGAAGAACGGTTTGGATTCAACAAGGTGACGCCTCGCCTGTTTGTTGTAGATACGCTGAAGAGTTTAGCTTTGACCATTCTATTGGGTGGCGCTCTGTTGGCCTTGTCGGTATGGATTTATGAGCTGACACCTCAGTATTTCTGGCTCCTTGCCTGGGGTGTTTTGACGTTGGTGATGTT
>JAGAAL010000040.1 GCA_017615245.1 Bacteroidaceae bacterium | reverse complement strand
TTACATGTGCGCCAAGTATAGGGAAAAGCATAGGAATCAGAGGCTCATACATGTCTTTTGAGACCTGCGAAAGCAGGATTTTGATGCATTCTGTGCCTTTACCAAGGTATGGAATCTTAGGCGCAGTCGCTTTACTGATATTGTAATTCGTTGTCATACAGCTATTTAGATGAAATTTTGGACAGCCCGAGCGTTACGTTACAGTTGTTACAGTTCTGTTTTAAGGTATTCATTTTCTTCGTTTTTCTTTATAACTACTTGTATATCAATTAGTTATAAAGTCTTTAGAAGGGGTTGTATACCCTGTTTTTTTAATTGTAACAATTGTAACTGTAACGGCGCTCAGGTTAAGGTTAATACTTATTTCTTTACAAGGCCCTTCAAAGCAAGGCGAAGTTCGTTGCACCACATCTCGTTGTTGGGCAATAACGAATAGCCTCAATACAACAACACAAGCGGCGCCGATGGCGTCGCTTGGTGTATATGTAGCTAAAAGCGTATAGGGCTTATTTGGCGAACTGGTAGATGACGAATGTCTTGGCTGGTACGGTGAGTGCGTAGGTAGGAGCTGTTACGGTGACTGACGAGGTCTTTGGCTCATACTTGTGTGGCTCTTCGAGGGTGTTCTCGCCGTCCATATCGTCGGCATGGAAGGTGAAGAGCTTACCTGTGTGGTCGCCTTTCCATCCCTTGAGGTTGAGGGTGACACTCTGTGCACGGTTGCCTGTGTTGACAATCTTCACGTTATAGCATTCGGCTTTGCTGTCGTAGTTGGCACTTGCGAACAGTCCGTCTTGATCGCTGTTGCCTGCTACTGATTTGCCGTTCATGGTCAGCGAGACGACATTAGTTCCCTTTGTGGTAGAATACAACTGCTGTACCTGGTATGAGCAGGAACGGAAGGAGTTGAGGTTGTCGTACCAAATCATATCGGGACGCCATTGCCAGCCTTCTATGTGTGCGAAGAGAGGCGCATAGGTGGCCATCTCAACGACGTCGGCATTGCGTTCTACACCTGTAAGGAATGCTGCCTCGAGCAATGCTGCCTCGAAGTGGTTCCATTTCTTACCGCGTCCGTGACAGGCATACTCGCCTGCGAACACTTTAGAACCCTTGCGTGGGTAGTTGTCGTAGCGGTTTCCGCTTGCGAGGAACCAACTTTCAGGACGATAGAAGTGCTCATCGACGAGGTCGGCACCAATCTTGCGCATTTCTGGCCATAGGAAATCAAAGTCGTCACCTTCGCTGTTAGGTCCTGACGTGCCGATAATCTTGATGTTCGGATATTGCTTGCGTACTTGATCTACGAATGGCTGCAGGTGGTCGATGTAGGTCTGTCCCCATTGCTCGTTGCCGATAGCCACGAACTTGAGGTTGAAGGGGGCAGGATGTCCCATATCGGCACGCAACTTGGCCCATTGGTTCTTAGCTGGGTCACCATTAGCAAACTCAATCAGGTCGAGCACATCGTCGATATAGGGTTGCAACTCATCAACAGGTACATGAGCTGACTCTGAACTGTTCTGGAACTGACAAGCCAAACCTACACTTACTACAGGAAGCGGTTCGGCACCAATCTCCTCGGACAGCTGGAAGTACTCGAAGAAGCCCAGTCCGTAGCTCTGGTAGTAATCTGGGAAGTAGCGGCTGGTGAAGGTGTAGTGCCAGCGGTTTTCGTTCAATGGACGGTTCTCTACAGGGCCTACTGAGTTCTTCCATTGGTAGCGTGTAGGGAGGTCAGTACCTTCGACGATACATCCACCTGGGAAGCGGAACACGCCTGGGTGTAAATCCTCAAGAGCCTTCGCCAAGTCCATACGCATACCGTTCTCATGGCCTTTGTAGGTCTTCACAGGGAACAGGCTTACGTGATCCAAATCAGTCGTTACCTTGCTGTCGCCCCATACACGGAGGTGAGCCTTTGCAAAGGTCCTGCCGGGTTTGAGGATAGCTGTATATTTCTTCCATTCGTTGCCGCTTACGTCCACACTTGCGTTACACAACTTCTGGTCGTCGTTCATCGTGGCATTATCTACGATGTCAATCCACAGTTTGGCACTACCGCCATTTGGTACACGTGCCCATACTGAGAAGCGGTACTCTTCGCCGCCTTTCACGCCCATGCCGAAGAAGCCGTGGTTCTCAATCATGGTGTGTTTGTCGCTATGACCAGATGGAGCCAAACGTACATACTTTGGATTCTTATTGAACGGGCCGCCGTCCATCAATGTCACCTTGCCTGAGATATCCCAACCGGTATAAGGGTTCGGGAACTCGAACGAACGGTTCTTCACCAGTTCGGCATACAGACCACCATCGGCAGCGTAGTTGATATCCTCGAAGAAGATGCCATACATGGTGTATGGAATCGGTGCCCCCAATTTCTTAGGTGTGATGATGAATTCATGGTTCTGGGCATTCATTCCCAGCGAACTTAGCGCCAAAGCGAAAGCGAAAGTCAAATTAGTTATTCTCATACCTTATATTAATAGTTATTTATGTTTCGCAAGCTCAACTTATTAGGATTTGAAGGGAAGTTATCGCGGTCTTTGACCGCTTGGAAGTTAAAGGGACGAATGTTTTGTGAACACCCTATAAGTAACGTCCCTTCTATTCCTTTTAACTTCTTTTCCATTCCCTTCTATTCTTTCTGCTCAACTTGCGAAAGTTGAGTTAGTTATATAGTTTGTTCATCTTAGTGACGTTCGCGGCGTACAGAGACGCGGGGAGCATTACCGCTTGAGCTTGGAGCTTTCTCTTTCTTGGTATTCTCTGCCTTGCTTGATGTCTGGCGGGCAGTGGTGCGAGTCGAAACTTTCTTGGCTTTCTTTGATGAAGCAGCAATAGAGTCCTGACGTGCCAATGCTACGGAGTCGACAGGTGTATTCCAGATATGCTCCTCGAAGTCTTTGATTTCCTTCTCAATACGATTTTGTTCGCGCTGCAGGGCTTTCTTAGAATCTGCCTCAGAAGGGAATCCTAAATCGAAATCCGAATCAAATGCAGCGCTGTCATTGTCTTGCATGTCGTCAAAGGAGAGGTCAGAGGCTGCGTTTGCCTGTGCTTCGTTAACCATCTGTGCGAGCGACTTGCCCTGCATGTTGGTGGTCATGTAGATATCTCCCTTATATTTGTTGGTCTCAAAGAAGTCGGCCATCGACATGGTGGCAGCATTGTTGATATTGCTGGTCATCACCATTTGTTGGCTAAGGTAGGGTTCGATATCTTCCATCTTCACCCAGAAGAGTGGTGACTTCTGAACGTCGGCACTCATGCTTGGTGAGTTGAAATCGACAAAACTACCTGAACGATGCATCACTGGGCAGATGGCTACGACACGACTATGATAGGTGGCAGTATGCTGGTCGTAGTAGCTGCTTTCCTTTACGAAATAGCTGAGCACTTCGTTCGAAGGGATGTCAATCGGTTCTACCTTGATGCTATTACCATTCACTTCGTATGGAATCTCATAGCGCTCGAGCATATCCTTGAAATGCATACGGTTTGATTGGTTGAAGTTCTCCAGACCGCTGGTGTCGTAGGTATATGCAGGTATTTTACCCGTGTTGAGCAGTTGGAACAGCAGGGTGAACAGGTTCACACGGCCTTCTTGTGGCTCTACGGGGTAGTACAATGGTGCGTTGGTATCTTTTGTGAGGTCAAGCTCACGATAGATGTCACGACGCCATGCTACGTCTACAGGTACTTCGACAGCTGTTGGGAACATGATGCTTGCACGGCTGACAGATGGGGCTGCAGCCTGAGTTGTACGAGTAGTGGTTTGGCGTGTCACTCCCGAAGGCTGGGATGCCGTTGGTCGGGTTGTTGTGGTTGTCTGCCGATTTGTTGTCGTTGTAGCCGGCTGAGTTGTCGTCGTAGCTGGCTGGGTATTTGACTGAGCGTTATTCTGTGTAACACGACTCCTTGCCGGCTGTGCGCTGGCGGTGAGTGCGAGTGTGATGCAAAGAACTGCGATGATACTTCTCTTCATATGTTGATATTAATTGATAATTACTTCCATTGAACTTGGCAATGTGCGCTCGATACCGTCAGGACCGACAGCATGTACGCGTGAAATATAGAATCGTTTGCCTCTGTTGAGTCGGCGAATCATATCGCGCTGGCGATCGGTGAAATTAGCCGACTTAGATACCTCTGGGAGGACGTTACCCATGTTGTCGAAGAAAGTGGTTTCGAAACCTACAACACGGAACTGGACATCGAGCAAACCATCGTCGATAGCTGCGCTGATACCTGTGGTGTTGAGCAGGGTTGCCTTTCCAAGCGGTTGACCGCCTTTGTAGCGCATAGAGTTTCCTTTGTCGTCAGAATAGGCGATATAAGCCATAGGATCAGGCAGTTTACGTACATGGAAGGTGAACTTACCCATCTCCTGTGAGCGTCCTTGGTTGTCGGCCGTAACGGTGATGACTACATCCTCGCCCACCTTTGATGGGGTTGCAATGTATTCTCCTTCACCCTTCTTGGTAAGGGTTCCACCACTCATCGTAGCGTTCACCTTATTCTTAGGTACTCCAGGCACGCTGACGCTGATAGGGTTCTGATAGCCAGCATAGAGCATATTCATCAATGTGGCCGAAACGGTTGCAGCAGGTTCTACTACGGTGTAGGGCTGTACGAAATCACGACGGATTTCCTCGCCATTACCATTACGCATGATGAGATAGCCTCGGAGGGTGAAGTCGCCTGTAGAGTTGCAGACGGTCTCATAATGTCCGTTGCTGGACTTCAGCAAGGTGTTGCCGATGTAGATTTCCGGACGGGCTGTGGTGTCGACAGCTGCCATGATGATGTCAGCAGAGAATCGACCACCTTGAACCACTGTCTGTGCACTCGGAATGACGAATGCGCTGATTTCGTTCACACGTACGTCCTTGATGTCGATATTGGCCACCAACTGGTGGAGAATCTCACCTTCAGCGCTACGTACGTCGTTCTGTAACTTGGAAAGCAGGGTGACAGCTGCGATGACAGGTGTATTCTCGAACATATATTCCTGCCAGTTCTTTCCCATCACCTTCGCTTTGGCTGGTACTTTGGTCGACAGGTTGTCGGAGATGATCTGACGCATCTTGTCATCGTTGACCATCTTCGTAATCTCCTCACGATAGTGGTTGATGGCCTTAAGGAGTTCGCCACCACGTCCGATGCTTGGTGCAAGCATCACGTGGGTTGCTGCCTCAAGGTTCTCCCGATTACTGATATTGAGAATGTCGCCATCTTTGCCATCAGCTTCGCGCACAATCTGCCATTTCAGGTCCTCAGCCAGCGTATAGAGTGAGTCGGACATTTTGCGCACATTCTGCGCTTTGTTAAACCACTCTTTCGTCTTCTCTGGATTCTTCTCCATTGCTTCGTCGAGGGTCTTATAGATTGCCGCGTTTTGAGATGATGCATTCTCCTTGGAACGGTTGAGTCCTTCATCAACCAAAGAGAAACCCTTGAGCACATCGGAGCTGACGTTCAATGCAAGCATGGCCATCAGCACAAGGTACATCAGGTTAATCATCTTCTGACGTGGCGACAGTTTTCTTTTCTTTATTGCCATCGTATTTATATTGACTATTTGACAATTGACAATTTATCTACATTTCAATTATGAATCTCCCTTGACGGTCATGTTCACTTTCAGGGCTTCAACCATACGGGCATATACCTGATTGAGTTCCTCAAGCTGACTTGCCAAACGTTTGGTTTGTTCGTTCACTTCGTCAACCGATGCACTCTGAGCGCTCACGCTACGCAGCTGCATCTCGTAGAAGCGGTTGATACCTGTAAGGGTGCGGTTCATATTCTCCATCTCTTCAGAGTCGCGTGTGAGGCGTGCTGATTGCTCGGCAACCTTCTTCAGGATGTCTGTCAACTCATTCAACTGGTCAACATACGTCTGGGTTGCCTCTTGCATTTCAGGACACATACCTGCAAACTGAGGTGAAGCTACGATTGGCGATGCTGCAATGGCACCAGCAAGCTGAGCAGGATCGATGCTGCCACCAGCAGGAGCTGCACCACCTGCAGCATTTGCTAACAGGGCAGGATCGATAGGTTCTGCATTCTCACCAGGTGTTCCTGTAGGCAAGCTGCCACCACCACCGCCACCGATGATAATTGTTCCGCCACCAGGCACACCGCCTCCGCCGCCAATGATGACGGTTCCACCTCCAGCACCAACTGTTCCACCTGCAGGCACATCACCTTCAGCAGAAATGGTTCCTTCTGCTGGTACTTCGCCTTCAGCGGTAACAGGCACTCCGGCAGGCATTCCACCTCCTAAGAAAACGGTTCCGCCGCCACCGCCTCCAGCAATGACGGGTTCTCCACCTGCCAATTCTGCTTTGGCAGTTTCTTCTTTCTTATTGTCAACGTCGTAAGGACGTTCGAAACCAGCGAGGAAGAACACGATAACCTCAGTTCCCATACCGAGGAAAAGCATAAAGTCGGCACCATCGATGTGGGTAATCTTGAACAACGCACCGAGGATTACGATGGATGCACCCCAACTATAGGCATAGTTCAGAAACATCTGACCAGGTTTGCTATCCATCCAACGTTGCAATTTTGCTATGATATTATTTCTTGCCATTTTCCTATCTGTTTTATGGTTTATGATGATTTCTATTTCACCTTATTTCTTTTTTGATGATGTGCCCACCTGCGTACGTACACAACGGAATCCTACAAACGAACGTCCCACATTCTGATATTCTGACGTACGCCAAGCTGATTTGATGAAGCTCTCAGGATCTTTCCATGAACCACCACGCACGGACTTCTTCTTCAATGCATAGGGGTCTTCGATAGCTGCATTGTACTTGAGGGTAGGGTTAAGGTCACTCATCGAGAGCACACCAGCTTCTGTATAGACAGTCGATGTCCATTCGGCTACGTTACCTGCCATATCGTACAATCCGTTAGAGTTGGCAGAATAGATACCTACCTTCGATGTGATGATGTTACCATCCATTGTGTAGTTACCTCTGTCGGGCTTGAAATTCGCATAGTAGCAACCGTCGCCACTCTTCACATCATCGTTCTCCCAAGGCAGTTCCTTGCCGTCCTTACCGCGAGCTGCAAATTCCCATTCGGCCTCAGTCGGGAGACGATAACGCTGAACGAACTTCGCATTTCCACCCAGTCCTTTCATCAGGAAGTCGGTACGCCAGTTACAGAACGCATTGGCCTGCTCCCAGTTGACGCCTACAACAGGATATTCGTTGTAGTTAGGATGACTGAAGTAAAGACGCATGTAAAGCTCGTTTTCTGCATTTTGGAAGTCGTTAACCCAACAAGTGGTGTCGGGATAGATGTTGACGATGTAGGTATTGACGAAATCCCACATGCTCGACAGCGGACGTGTGAGGGTTTGACGAACAATACGGCCATCATCATCGATATATGCTGTATCCTTCGAAATCATGACGATCTCATCTGGATCGACCGCGATATCGGTGTTGAGATTACGCTCAGCAGGGTCAAGACGGTATTTACGCTGGGCAGCCAACGCATAGTCGAACGTCTCATAACGGTAATTCATTTGGCTGGCATCTAACATCTTCGTACCATCGAACGGATGGTAGGTGTAAACGCTCTCAAGCACACGTTCCTCGTCTTCATCGGGATTGCGCCAAGGGAGTGCTTTTGCCCAATTGAGGTGTGGCGGAACAGGGTCACCGTTCTTGTCTTCCTCAATTCGATATTCCTCATAACCGGCATCTGCCAAGCGTTCGCGAAGAATAGAATCGCGAACCCAAAGTACAAATTGACGGTACTTGGAATTGGTCACTTCTGTCTCGTCCATCCAGAAGGCGTCTACGGAAATCTCTCGCTCTGGCATCTTCTTACCCCACAAACTGTCGGTATTATCCGTACCCATCTTCAATGAACCACGTTTGATAAGCACCATGCCGTAAGGAGCTGGTTCAGATATATTTGAACCGCTAACACCTGTCACCTCACCACCAGCTGCATCAGCCGAGCCTCTTGAACTCATACATGAAACGATGATGACTGACAGTGCCAGAATGCCTACTGCTAATAATCCTTTTTTCATATATCCTCTGTTTTTATATTACTCAAATATTGTTTTTTTCTCTTTTTTACAAGAACCGAGCACTTTTGTGCAGATTCTTTCCTTTTTTGAACAAATCAAGATCGGTCTTGTAGTTCAACACAATCTCATGAGATCCATGATCTGCTCCGATACCTTGTGTGTACATCTGATAGGAATATCCCAACTGTATTCCGTGGAAATTTCCACCTATCATCGCCGTCACAGATATGCCAGGGCTGTATCCCACGCCTGCGTAGAAGGTGCGCGAGTCGTATTCGTAGAGCGCTTTGCACTGAATATCTTCGCGCCAAGATTGGAAATCTGTCTGCACCATTACGGCAGGTTGTAAAGATAATAACGTATTTTTTAGCTTTATATTGCCTCCAGACATAAAATAATATGTTCTTGAGATGTCAATTTGGTATTTATCGCCCATATTGATAGATGGAGCGTTAAGATGAATGGCCGACAAGCCCACCCATAATTTCGGGCTGTAGTAATACACACCTGCAGCTAAATCCAATGCACTTCCTTCTGTGTTGGAAGAAGGGAATGCAGGGTCGCTACCCGAACCGTCTGACAATATCATATTACCAGGATCAATCGTTTCGTTCATCATGGCTCCTTGCAGACCTACCGCGATTCTGCCCTTTTGGCCTAATTTCATGTTTAACGCATACTGGGCAGCAAGCTTTGATGTTTTGAAAATACCGATTTCATCGCTGAAGAGACTGAGTCCCCCACCATGTCGCGGACCAAAAAAATAGATAGGCATGTTGGCTCCTGCATACATCGTCTTTGGCGCTCCGTCATAACCTACCATCTGCATGGAATAGGCAATCGAAACATCCAACAAGCCATCGGTACCCGATACGGCTGGGTTATAATACGCACGAAGGGTTGTGAAGTCGGTAAACTGCACATCCCACTGAGCATGTACCTTCAGCACGATTGCCGACAGCACTGCTATGACGATTATGAACTTTTTGCGCATTATAACTCTATTAACTCAATTTTGTCAATTTTATTGCCTTACTAAGCGTTTTTATTTAATTCCGGGTATGAAATTCGGGTATGATACATGATTTTCAGCTTTTCCTTCATCACTTCTTTAGCATCTGCTATATCCTTAAACGTGATAGGGCAGAGCTTGAAATAACCCTCGCTCACTTGGGTGTCCACAATGGAATCTACTCGCTCGCTAATTGTGTCTTCTGTATATTCTGTGAGGCTGCGAGATGCGGCTTCTACTGCATCGGCCATCATTAGGATTGCCTCTTCCTTCGTTCGTGGGTTAGGTCCAGGGTATTGGAACATGCTTTCATTAATCTCTTCATTTGGATGTTCATTCTTATAGGTAATCAGGAAGTATTTCGTCTTTCCCAATCCGTGATGCGTCTGGATAAATCCCTTGATTTGTTCCGGCAGGTTGTATTTGTCTGCTAATGCCAATCCTGTATTGACATGCGACACAATCACTTCGGCACTCTTCGTGGGGCTGAGATGCTTATGAGGATTGCCTCCTGCCTGATTTTCGGTAAAGAATACCGGGCGTTCTATCTTTCCGATGTCGTGATATAACGCACCAGTACGAACCAATTGCGATTTGGCACCAATGCGTTTCGCTACTTCTGAAGCCAGATTCGCTACTTGCATCGAGTGCTGGAAGGTACCAGGAGCCTCTTCCGACATTTTCTGCAGCAATGGGTGGTTAATGTTCGACAACTCTACTAATGTCACATCGCTCACGAAGCCGAATGTCTTCTCCATCACCCAAAGGAAAGGATAGGTGAAGAGGAGTAGCAATCCGTTGACACCGAAATACAGATAGATTCTGCGATCCAAGTCACTGAGTTCTGCGCCGATAGAGAACTCGTAAGCTGTATAAGCCAGTGTATAGGTAAGCGTGGCCATGATGGCAGTCTGGACAATTTGCGAACGTTGGGTCAACTCCCGTAGGCTAAGAATGACTACAATGCCTGCAATCAACTGGAAAAGGATGAACTCGTACGGACTGTTCAGGGATAATGATATCAGCAATACCGTTCCCACATGGAAGATGAAAGCGGTACGGGAATCCATGAATACACGTATGATGATAGGCACCATGCAACAAGGAATCACGAATACGTGGAAGAGATGACGTGATACCAGGATATAAGCCATCACACAGAAGAATACCACAATGGAGAACAGCAGGATGGCACTACGTGGTTTCTCAATGTAATCTACACGGAATACCGATAGGTAGCCAATGAGCAGAAGGAAAATCGACAGTACCATTCCGATTTGCCCCCACAATAAGATGCCGGAACGGCCAGTTTCTTCTGCACGATGATTGATGACTGCCTCGTATGACTTCAGTTTCAGGTATATTTCCGGAGTCACCACATCGCCTCTATCCACAATCTTTTCGTTGACCCTCACAAATCCGAGGCTCGAGTTCATCGCATCATAAGCAGCTTGTAGCTCTTCCTCCGATTTCATCGGCTCGTAAATGAGGTTTTCTGCCAATAGCGTGTTGATATTGAGTGCTCTGATATCGCGATTCGTAAATCCTGCTTTATTGTGGGAAACGATATATTGGTAGGCTTCGTGTAGCGACAGAATCCGATCAAATGGCACAATTTTCGCTTCGTTACCCTGAATGATGCGGATGTAGTTCGTACCTAAATTCTGCAAACTGTCGTAAGTAGTACCAAGCATCACTCCTTTTCTGTATACACTGTCAAGCATCGACACGACGTGATTCTTCAGTTGTGCATCAGCATCTAAACGTTTCAGTCGTTCCTTTATGTTCGATTCCAATTGAGTGTTTCGCGTGAAATACGGCATGAACGAGCGCGCCAAACTATCGCGTTTCATACCCAAAGTGGAATCACTCATCTGGATATTGAACTTTTGGGTAGAAATGATCGTGCCATAATGCCAAGGCTGACCTAATTCATAAGAATAGTTGAATTCGCCCAATCGGGGCAGGCAATACACAACAATCGCGGTTGCTACTGCTACGATGGCAACCTTCAACAACAGGAGATTCATCGCATGATCCTTCTGCTGTTGCAATTTCGTACGTGCTTTCCTGTTCTGCTTGAATTTCATGTTGAATGCTGTTTTCACATGCAAAGATAGTAAAAATTGAAGAATTGAAGAATTGAAGAATTGAAAAAATGAAAAAAAACATGCATTATGAATAATAAATTATGAATTATTTATTATCTTTGCGCTCGAAACCAATCAAAAGTGGTTCGCTATCAAACTAATTCAAATCAACAATTACAATTAAAAAAACAATATGGCATCAGCAACAAATTCTGGTGGTTTGAAATTCCGCCTTACCGTTCTTAATTTCCTTGAGTTTGCAATATGGGGATCTTATCTGACTTGTATGTCTCGTTATCTCATAACTGCCGGATTAGGTGACTATATTTCTTATTTTTATAGTGTACAGGGCTTTGTATCGTTATTCATGCCTGCATTGATGGGTATCGTAGCAGACCGTTGGATTCAGGCTCAGAAAACCCTTTCTTTGTGCCAGTTCGTAGCAGGTATTGCCATGTGTGCAGTTGCATTCTATGGTAATAGCGCAGGTTCGAATGCCAATTTCAGCATCCTCTTCTCCCTTTATACACTTAGTGTGGCTTTCTATATGCCGACCATCGCTTTGACCAATAGTGTGGCTTATGCTGCATTGGAAGGCGCAGGAGAAGACACAGTGAAGGCATTCCCACCCATTCGTGTATGGGGAACGATTGGTTTCATCATCGCTATGCTATGCATTGATTGGAGCGGTTTGCAGGATAAACCTTGGCAGTTTGCTGTTTCAGGTGTCCTTAGCATCATTATGGCTATCTACGCCTTGACGATGCCTGCATGTCCGACGAATCAGGGAGGCGAGAAGAAGTCTCTGATCGACGCTTTAGGTCTTCGAGCCTTTGCGTTGTTCAAACAGAGGAAGATGGCCATCTTCTTCATTTTCTCAATGCTTTTGGGTTCCGCTCTGCAAATTACGAACGGTTATGCTAATCCGTTTATTGCATCGTTTGGTGCAGAAGAAGCTTTTGCTAATACTTTTGGAGTACAACATGCAAATACCCTCATTTCTCTGTCGCAAATTTCAGAAACGTTGTGCATTCTCCTGATACCATTCTTCCTGAAACGTTTTGGTATCAAAATTGTGATGCTGATGTCAATGTTTGCATGGGTGCTCCGCTTTGGATTCTTTGCCGTAGGTGACCCGGGACAGGGCGTATGGCTCTTTATCCTTTCAATGATTGTCTATGGAGTCGCATTCGACTTCTTCAACATCTCAGGTTCCTTGTTCGTCGACCAAGAGACCGACCTGAATATTCGCAGCAGTGCCCAAGGATTGTTTATGATGATGACCAATGGATTTGGAGCATCAATAGGTATGTTGCTTGCTGGAGTAATCGTGAACCGTTATACTCATGGAGAAGTCGTCAACGGAGAGTTCTATACTGTGGGCGACTGGAGCACATGCTGGTACATCTTTGCAGGTTATGCCCTTGTAGTGGCTATCCTTTTTGCCATCCTCTTCCAATATAAGCACGAAAGGAAATAGGTTGTTGGGGGGCATTGCCCCCCTCATTTTTGTGACCCTTAAGGGAAAATTTTGCAGCCCCTAGGGGTAACAAAAATTCCCACTAATGGGAACAAATAGAAAATATTGATTGTTAAAAAGCAAGTAAACATATTGATGTGTTTTGAGTGGAATCGCATTTTTTCTTAACTCTTCACTCTTAATTCTTCATTTTTTTGTACCTTTGCACCCAAATTTGAAAAAAGAACGAATTATGGCACAGAAACCATCGATTCCTAAGGGAACACGCGACTTCTCACCTGTTGAGATGGCAAAGCGTAACTACATATTCAATACGATTAAAGAGGTGTATGCTCTCTATGGGTTCCAACAGATTGAAACTCCTGCAATGGAAAACCTATCAACGCTGATGGGTAAGTACGGCGAGGAGGGCGACAAGTTGCTGTTTAAGATTCAGAACTCGGGCGACTACTTCAAAGAACTGACAGACGAGGAACTCCTGAGCCGTAACGCTACGAAGCTGGCTTGTAAATTCTGCGAGAAAGGTCTGCGGTATGACCTCACCGTACCTTTTGCCCGTTATGTGGTGATGCACCGTGAGGAGCTTTCGCTGCCATTCAAGCGCTATCAGATTCAGCCTGTATGGCGTGCCGACCGTCCTCAGAAAGGTCGTTATCGTGAGTTCTACCAGTGTGACGCAGACGTTGTAGGGTCAGATTCGCTGTTGAACGAAGTGGAACTGATGCAGATTGTCGATACCGTCTTTTCTAAGTTCGGTGTGCGGGTATGTATCAAAATCAACAACCGCAAGATTCTTACTGGTATTGCAGAGATGATAGGTCAGGCAGATAAGATAGTAGATATTACGGTGGCCATCGATAAATTGGACAAAATCGGCATCGATAACGTGAACGCCGAATTGGCTGAAGACGGAATTCCGGCCGATTCCATCGAGAAATTGCAACCTATCATCAACCTCACAGGTACGAATGCAGAGAAGTTGCAGACGATGCGTGAAGTGCTGAAAGACAGCGAGACGGGCTTGAAAGGAATCGAGGAGACGGAGTTCATCTTGAATACATTAGTGGGTCTTGGATTCCAGAATGAAGTGGAACTTGACCTTACGTTGGCTCGCGGATTGAACTACTATACAGGTGCCATCTTCGAAGTGAAGGCACTCGATGTACAGATTGGTAGCATTACAGGCGGAGGACGCTATGATAACCTTACAGGTATATTTGGTATGCCTGGCTTGTCAGGTGTGGGTATCTCGTTTGGTGCCGATCGTATTTTCGATGTACTCAACCAACTTGATCTCTATCCTAAGGAGGCAGTGAACGCTACTCAGGTACTCTTCGTGAACTTCGGCGAGAAAGAGGCACAATACAGCTTGCCAATCATTGCCAACCTAAGAAAAGCAGGTATCCGTGCGGAAATCTATCCCGATTCTACGAAGATGAAGAAGCAGATGAGCTACGCTAACGCAAAGGAGATTCCGTTCGTGGCCATCATTGGCGAGACGGAGATGCAGGAAGGCACTGTAACCGTAAAAAATATGACCACAGGCGAACAACAACCTGTGGCCAAAGAAGATATTGTGTCCTATATAAAAGGCTAAGGGCTAAAGGCTAAAGACGAAGGGCAAAAAGACGAAAAGTTCTTTTGCCCTTTGTTGTTTTTACTTTTCAAACAGTTTGAGGTCGATGCAGTCGCCCATCACCTTGTAGCCGTCAGCATTAGGGTGGAGCCAGTCGTTCTCGAAGAGGAAGGCAGGATTCAGACGGTCGGGCTGCTGAGGGTCGCGTGTAGCGGCATCGAAATCAATCACTCCATCGTATTCGCCCGAAGTACGAATCCATTCATTCACTTGCTGGCGACCTTTTTCGCGCGATTCGTTATAATAGTTGTTGCCTTTAAATGGCATAATTGTGGCGCCATAGATCTTGATGCCTTTTGCATGAGCTTTCTGAATCATTGTCTTGAATGACTCGATAAGTTGCTTGGCGGTCTCTTCACCATTCCAGGAACCTCCTATGTCGTTTACTCCTTCAAACACAATCGCATATTTCACACCTTCCTGGTCCAATACATCGCGTTCAAAGCGGCTGTTGGCAGTAGGGCCAAGTCCGCCACGAAGCACACAGTTACCACCCAATCCTAAGTTGAGCACACTGAGTCGCGTGGTCTTTTTGTTTTGAAGCAAACGTTTCGAAAGGTTGTCTGTCCAGCGGTTCTGATGATTGGTGGTCGTTCCACGACCATCTGTGATAGAGTTACCAATGACAGCAATCGAACCGAATTTCTTGCCTGCATTCACAATCAGGCTGTTGATGTAGCACCAATGGGTGGTTTCTACAGCCTTACTGAAATCGTTGGTGTTTCCTTCTGCGATAAAAGAAGAGGTGCGCGAGCCGGGATGACCGCTCACATCCGTTCTCGACGCCTTACCGAAATGAATGGTGATGGCTACATCCATTCTGTCGGTCATGCGGAACTTAACAGGGTCGGAAACGATGATTTCGCCCGGTTTCATCGTGATTCCTTTCGCTCCATTGAACGTAAGAGTGGTGATTGTTGATTCGTCAATAGCAGGAGTTTCGCCCTGTGTCAGCGCCTTTGCCAACTCTACCCCGATAATCTCGGTTTCATCGGTATTATACTGATTCGACAGCTTCAAAGAAACCATTTCACCGCCGAACGATACTTCGACAATCTGACGCAACGAATTGCCTGCAAGATACGGAGCTGGTGGTAGGTTGTGAGGTTCTACCTTCTGGATGGCAGTCGTCCAAGTTACTACAGGCTGATTCTTACTTTGTGCCGACATGCTCAATGCTACCGACATGAGGAATGTTACAAATAAGACAATTTTTTTCATTTCGTAATGGTTTTTGTGATTGACAGCGCAAAGTTAATAAATAATTCATAATCGATCATTCATAATCCATTTTTTTTGTCAATAATTCAAAGTTTGGAACGTTTTTAGGTCAATTTTAGGTTAAACAGAAGGAATGTTACATAAATTCAAAACATTTAATCAAAAAAAACATGAAAACTTAGAAAAAACTGCTATCTTTGCACACAAAACTTATCAATAAGATTGAAAATATGTATTTATTAGGTTATGACATAGGTACTTCATCGGTGAAAGCATCGCTGGTGAATATCGAGACGGGAGTGTGTGAAGCATCTACATTTTATCCTGAAACTGAGGCCAAAATCATTGCCAAGAAGGCAGGTTGGGCAGAACAGGAACCAGAGGACTGGTGGAATAGTTTGCAGATGGCTACACGAGTTTTGAAACAACAGAATGCTAAGGCACTTGCCAACGTGAAAGCAATCGGTATCAGCTATCAGATGCACGGATTGGTATGTGTGGACAAGGACAAGAAAGCATTGCGTCCAAGTATCATCTGGTGCGACGGACGTGCTGTTCCTTATGGCAACAAGGCATTCGAAGGTATTGGCAGCGAGCAGTGTCTGAGTCATCTGCTCAACTCACCAGGTAACTTCACTGCAGCTAAGTTGGCATGGGTAAAGGAAAACGAACCTGAGTTATTCGCTAAGATTTACAAAATCATGCTTCCAGGCGATTTTATCGCCATGAAGTTGAGTGGTGGCACTATCAATACCACAATCTCTGGTCTTTCTGAGGGTATGTTCTGGGATTTCAAGGAGAATTGCATCAGTAAAGACGTGATGAACTTCTTTGGTTTCAGCGATGACATCATCCCTGAGATCGTGCCTACTTTCGCTGTTCAGTCGACCGTATGCAAAGAGGTAGCTGAGGCACTTGGCATCGCAGAAGGTACTCCAATCGCTTATCGTGGTGGTGACCAGCCAAACAATGCTTTGTCACTCAATGTAATGAAACCTGGAGAAATCGCTGCTACTGGTGGTACATCGGGTGTGGTTTATGGCGTTTTAGGTGAAGTAAACTATGACAAGCTCTCACGTGTGAATACTTTTGCACATGTCAACCATAATCAACCAGACACTCGTTTGGGTGTGCTCCTTTGTATCAACGGTACGGGTATCCTCAATGCATGGATGCGCCGAAACGTGGCTCCAGAAGGTGTTAGCTATTCCGATATGAACGTATTGGCTGACGAAGTGCCAATCGGTAGCGAAGGCTTGAGCATCATCCCGTTCGGAAATGGTGCAGAGCGTCTGTTGCAGAACCGCGAAATCGGTTGCAGCATCCATGGTCTCAACTTCAACATCCACAAGAAAGCACACTTGTTGCGTGCCGCACAGGAAGGTATCGTTTTCTCGTTCGCTTATGGTATGGAAATCATGAAAGCCATGGGTATGGAGATCAAGACCATCAAAGCTGGACATGCCAACATGTTCCTCAACCCGATGTTCCGCACAACACTTGCCTCGGTGACAGGTGCAAATATCGAACTCTACGAGACCGATGGAGCAGCAGGTGCTGCGAAGGGTGCAGGTATCGGAGCAGGTATCTACAAAGACAGTGATGCTGCATTCGCAACTTTGAAACATCATTCAACAGAAGTACCTGATACAGCGAATAAGGAAGCCTACATGGCAGCTTATGAGCG
Source organism: Bacteroidaceae bacterium (assembly GCA_017615245.1). Classification (GTDB taxonomy): domain Bacteria; phylum Bacteroidota; class Bacteroidia; order Bacteroidales; family Bacteroidaceae; genus Colivivens. Next base: position 89,814 of record JAGAAL010000040.1, on the reverse strand, counting down.
TTGGAAAGAGATTTTGGAGAAACAATAAACAATCAATACTAACTTTTTAAACAATTTTTATAAACTATGGCAAAAGAATTTTTCCCTGGTATCCAGAAGATCCAGTTCGAAGGCAAGGATTCTAAGAATCCTATGGCTTTCCATTATTATGATGCAAACAAAGTAATCATGGGTAAGAAGATGAGCGATTGGCTCCGCTTCGCAATGGCTTGGTGGCACACTCTCTGTGCAGAAGGTGGCGACCAGTTCGGTGGTGGAACTAAGACTTTCCCATGGAACCAAGGTGCTAACGCACTTGAAATCGCAAAGAATAAGGTTGACGCAGGTTTCGAAATCATGGACAAGCTCGGCATTAACTACTTCTGCTTCCACGATGTAGACCTCATCAGCGAAGGTGAGTCTGTTGAGGAGTATGAAGCAAACATGAAGGCTATCGTTGCTTACTTGAAGGAGAAGATGGCAGGATCAGGCAAAAAGCTGCTTTGGTCAACTGCTAACGTATTCGGCAACAAGCGTTACATGAACGGTGCAAGCACCAACCCTGATTTCGATGTAGTAGCTCGTGCTATCGTTCAGATTAAGAACGCTATCGATGCAGGTATCGCTCTTGGTGCAGAGAACTATGTATTCTGGGGCGGCCGTGAAGGTTACATGAGCCTTCTGAACACAGACCAGAAGCGTGAGAAGGAGCACATGGCAACAATGCTCGGTATGGCTCGCGACTATGCACGTGGCAAGGGCTTCAAGGGTACATTCCTCATCGAACCAAAGCCAATGGAGCCATCAAAGCACCAGTATGATGTTGATACTGAGACTGTAATCGGCTTCCTGAAAGCTCATGGTCTGGATAAGGACTTCAAGGTTAATATCGAAGTAAACCACGCTACGCTCGCTGGTCACACCTTCGAACACGAACTCGCATGTGCAGTTGACGCAGGTATGCTCGGTTCTATCGATGCTAACCGTGGTGACTACCAGAACGGATGGGATACCGACCAGTTCCCAATCGACAACTTCGAACTCACTCAGGCTTGGATGGAAATCATCCGCAACGGTGGACTCGGCACAGGTGGAACTAACTTCGACGCTAAGACCCGTCGTAACTCTACCGATCTCGAGGATATCATCATCGCACACATCTCTGGTATGGATGCTATGGCACGTGCACTCGAAAGCGCTGCTAAGTTGCTCGAAGAGTCTCCATACAAGAAGATGAAGGCTGAGCGCTATGCTTCATTCGACAGCGGTATGGGTAAGAAGTTCGAAGAAGGTAAGCTCACTTTCGAAGAGGTTTACGAATACGGCAAGAAGGTTGGTGAGCCTAATGCAACTTCAGGCAAGCAGGAGCTCTACGAGGCAATCGTAGCAATGTACGCTTAATCCTCCTGTTTCGAGATTCAAATCCCAGGATAATTAACCAAGGGTGCGTCGGATATCCTGATGCACCCTTTTTCTTATCCTTAAACTATTAAACAATTAACCAATTAAACTAAGATGAAAAGAATTAGCTTAGCAATCGCATTGTCACTCTTTGCGATTATTACCTTTGCACAAAACAACGATGTAACCAGTTTCTATGCAAAGAATACCGTTCTGAACTTCAACGATGGCAAGAGCATCGCTGGCGAAATGGAACAGCCAAAGAAGTTCGACCCAAATTTCCATATCTACCTCTGCTTCGGACAGTCGAACATGGAAGGTAACGCACGTATCGAGCCACAGGACCGTGAAGGCATCAACGCACGTTTCAAAATGATGGCTGCTTGCGATTTCCCACGTACCGGTCGTAAGATGGGACAGTGGTATATTGCCGTTCCACCTCTTTGCCGTGAAAACAACGGTTTGACTCCAGCCGACTATTTCGGTCGTACAATGGTGGAGAAGACCCCCGATAATATTACCATCGGTGTCATCAACGTAGCTATCGGTGGATGTAGCATCGACCTCTTCGATCAGGATAAGAAAGATGCTTACCTCGTTCGTCAGGCCGACTGGTTGAAGAATTTCTGCAAATCATACGATGACGACCCATACAAGCGCCTTATCGATTGTGCAAAGATTGCACAGAAGTCAGGTGTCATCAAGGGCATCCTCCTTCATCAAGGATGTACCGACAACGGTCAGCAAGACTGGCCTGAGCGTGTAAAGGTCATTTATGAGCGCATGTTGAAAGATCTCGGTCTCGAGGCAGAGCAGTGCCCATTGCTTGTTGGTGAACTTGTCGGTCAGCAGGAAAATGGTGCTTGCGAATTGCACAACAACGTGATTGCTACTATGCCGCTCGTCATCCCTACAGCATACGTAGTACCATCTTTGGGTTGCAAAGGAAACTTCGACCACCTGCACTTCACTGCTGAAGGTTACCGTGAAATCGGTCGTCGCTATGCAGAGATCATGCTGAAGGCAGAGAAGTATGCCGACGCACTTGCTGCTACTAAGAAGAAAAGCAAGAAGAGTAAGAAATAATACCTTCTTGCATATATAATAAATGAAGGTGTAGCCACTCATCTGCGTGGTTACACCTTATTTAGTTATTGCTATATGACTACGTTTGTTTATTCCTCGTCTTCATCCACCACAATAGGAACGGCTTTCTTGATGCTTTGCTCTAAGGAAATGAGCGTCTCTGTAGAATCAACGCCGTGGATGGCTTGAATCTTGTTGTTCAGGATGTCCATCAACTGGCTGTTGTCGCGTGCGTACATCTTGAGGAATAAGGAGTACTGGCCAGTCGTACAGTGGCACTCTACCACTTCTGGAATCTTGGCTATTTCCTCCACCACGCTCTTGTACATCGAACCTTTCTCAAGTTTCAATCCCACGAAGGTGCAGGTGGAATAACCTATGCTTTTGGGGTTCACATGATAGCCTGAGCCGGTAATGACATTTGTGTCTATAAGGCGCTGCACTCTCTGATGAATGGCGGCACGAGAAACTCCGCATTCCACCGCTACATCTTTGAACGGAATGCGTGCATTAACGGAGATAATCTCCATGATCTTTTTGTCGAGTTTATCAATTCTTTCCATTGAATTGAATTTTGTTTAGTTGTTTGTTGTTTATTGTTTATTTGTTTGTTATTCGTCGATTAACCTATTAAACTACTAACCGATTAATCATTTTCGGTAGCAAAAGTAGAAAAAATAATGCAATAGGGCAAATTTTTTATCATGTTTTTGTATAAATTCCTATCATTTTGTTTATTTAACTACACTTTTTTGTAACTTTGCAAACTGAAAAGAACATGATATGAAGCGAATTATTATTTTCGCCATAGTTTCGACTATGACAACATTTTGTATGGCACAAGAAAAGAAGTTGTTCACACTCGATGACCTTTTGCCTGGTGGAAAAACGTTCTACCAGCATTCCTATCCAGAGCAGAAGCATTATAAATGGTGGGGCGACGAGTTGGTGCAGTTGGATATCAATGAGGTGAGACGTCTCGATGGTACGGTGCTCTTCACACTTGATGATATCAATGGTATTTTGAAGTCCGCAGGCAAACGCGAGGCAAGTTATTTGTTGACGGTGGAGTTCCATGATGGCAATTCCCCGGTTTTACTGTACGAGAACGTAGGCAGCAGGGAGTACGAACTGATTGACTGGCAAGCCAAGACCATTGTTGCGTCTACACCATTGGCTTTGGAGGGGGAGAACAATGACTTTTGTGACGCCTCTCGTTGTGTGGCTTTTACGGTCGCTCATAACCTGAAGGTATCCAAACCCGATGGTACCACCGTTGATGTAAGTAAGGACGGCAGTCTGGACCTTGTATACGGCGAGAGCGTGCATCGCAACGAATTTGGCATCCATAAAGGTACGTTCTGGAGTCCTTCAGGCAAGTTGTTGGCATTCTATCGTATGGATCAGTCGATGGTAACTTCCTATCCGCAAGTCGATATCTCTGCAAGGAGTGCTGCGTTGGTACCCGATAAATACCCGATGGCTGGCGAAACCAGTCATAAAGTAACAGTGGGTATCTTTGATGTTGAGACTTCACGTACCATATACTTGGATGCGGGCGATCCTACCGACCGCTATTTCACCAATATTGCATGGAGTCCTGATAACCGTTTCGTTTATATGATAGAACTGAATCGCGACCAGAATCACGCCGAGTTGGTTCGCTACGATGCATCAACGGGCAAGAAGGATATGGTGCTTTTCGAGGAGACGAACGACAAATATGTAGAGCCGATGAACCCTATCCAGTTCCTGCCTTGGGACAGTAGCAAATTCATCTATCAGACACGCAAGGACGGCTATCTGCACCTTTACTTGTATGATACCACAGGCCGCCAGCTTTCGCAGCTGACGAAAGGTGAATTCGAGGTTCTTGATGTCGTTGGATTTAACACAAAGAAGAAACAAATCATCTATACCAGCAATGAAACTCATCCCTTGCAGCAGAATGTATATGCTGTGGATATGAAGGGTAAGCGCACTTTGCTCGACAATGGTCAAGGCTGGCATGAGGCAACGCTCTCTAAGAGTGGTACGAAGTGGCTCGACACATGGTCTTCGCCTGAGGTGTGCCACAGGATGGAAGTTGCCGAGGTGGGGGCAAAGCAGCGTGACTTGTTGTTCGATGCTGCCGACCCATGGGATGCTTATCAGGTACCCGAGATGAAGGTGGGTTCCATCAAGGCGGCTGACGGACAGACCGATTTGTATTATCGTTTGGTATTACCTATTGGTTTCGATCCCAATAAGAAATATCCTGCTGTGGTATATGTCTATGGTGGTCCTCATGTGCATCTTATTGATGCTTCACGTCATTGGGGCGTGCGTGGTTGGGATATTTGGATGGCACAGAAGGGCTATGTGATGTTCTGTCTCGACAACCGTGGTAGTGAACACCGAGGACTGGCTTTCGAGCAGGCCACATTCCGTCAGATGGGTGTGGAGGAAATGAAAGATCAGTTGAAGGGTGTGGAATTCCTGAAGAGTCTGCCTTATGTTGATGCAAACCGTCTTGGCGTGCATGGATGGAGCTTCGGCGGATTCATGACCACCAGTCTCATGACCACTTATCCCGATGTGTTTAAGGTAGGTGTGGCTGGCGGCCCTGTGATTGACTGGAAATACTACGAGGTGATGTATGGAGAGCGTTATATGGACACCCCTCAGACCAATCGTGAGGGTTACGAAAGTATCTCTCTTCTGAACAAGGCACAGAACCTGAAGGGTAAGTTGTTGGTCATCTATGGTGGAAACGACCCCGTTTGCGTGCCTCAGCACACGCTTTCGTTCATACGTGCATGTATCGATGCCGACACCTATCCCGACCTCTTCACCTATCCAGGCGACGAGCACAATATGATGGGTACCGACCGCATCCATCTGCACAACAAGATTACCCAATACTTTGAAGATTATCTAAAATAAAGTTTATAGTTTAAAGTTTATAGTTTATAGTTAGTTGAGTAAGTTGAGAGTTAATAGTAAAATAATAATTAAGTCGATGAATATTTTGTTATTAGGAAGCGGAGGCCGTGAGCACGCCTTAGCTTGGAAGATTGCTCAAAGCAAGAAAGTTGACAACCTCTTCATCGCACCAGGTAACGGAGGTACTGGGAGTATAGGTCAGAATGTGGCGATTAAAGCGGATGATTTCGATGGAATCAAGGAATTTGTATTGAGCCACAATGTTGATATGGTGGTAGTGGGACCGGAAGACCCGTTAGTGAAAGGCATTTATGATTATTTTAAGAACGATACCCAGTTGAAATCGATTCCAGTGATCGGTCCATCCAGACAGGGTGCGGTCTTGGAAGGTTCTAAGGAGTTTGCTAAGGGATTCATGCAGCGTCACAATATCCCTACAGCAGCCTATAAGAGCTTCAATGGCGAGCATGTGCAGGAAGGTTTGGCATTTTTGGAAACCCTTCAGCCCCCCTACGTCTTGAAGGCCGACGGTTTATGTGCCGGAAAGGGTGTGCTGATTGTGCCGACCCTCGATGAAGCCAAGCGCGAGTTCAAGGAAATGTTGGGCGGTATGTTTGGAAATGCCAGTGCAACAGTGGTGATTGAGGAGTTCCTCAGCGGTATTGAATGTTCTGTTTTTGTGCTGACCGATGGCACCCACTATAAGATTCTACCTGAAGCAAAGGACTATAAGCGTATCGGTGAAGGCGATACGGGTCTGAATACTGGTGGGATGGGTTCTGTCAGCCCTGTTCCGTTTGCCGATAAGGAATGGATGCAGAAGGTAGAGGATCGTATTATCCGTCCTACTGTCGAGGGTTTGGCTGCTGAAGGCATCGAGTATAAGGGTTTCATCTTCTTCGGACTGATCAACGTAGGTGGCGACCCAATGGTTATCGAATATAATGTACGTATGGGCGATCCAGAAACCGAGAGTGTGATGCTCCGCATTAAGAGCGATTTGGTGGATCTGCTCGAAGGGGTGGCTCAGGGCAATCTCGACACCAAGGAATTGGTATTCGACGAGCGTGCTGCCGTATGCGTCATGTTAGTATCTGGAGGCTATCCTGAGGCATATCAGAAAGGATTCCCCATCACAGGAATTGATCAGGTGGAAGGCAGTATTGTGTTCCATGCAGGTACCGCACTTTCTCCCCTTCCTGGAGGGGAGGGGCCGGGGGAGAGGCTTGTTACCGCAGGAGGTCGTGTCATCGCTGTCAGTTCCTATGGAAAGGACAAGGCTGAGGCTTTGGCAAAGTCGTTCCAGGAGGCACAGAAGATACGGTTTGAAAAGAAATATTTCCGTTCGGACATCGGAAAAGATTTGGGATAATGAATTATCAGCGTAGGTTAGCCATCAGTCCCACCTCACTGCACACGGTGTCCGTCATCGTGGTGATTGCATGGATCGTTGCAGGAAGTGTCAGTCCCGAGACGCACGACAGTCATGAGGGGCTGTGGCGCTTGTTGCCTGGTGCTGTGATTCATAGGGGATGGGTCAACCAGCTGTTAGCCATTCTCACAATGATTCTGTCGGTTTACAGCATTCATGAACTGAATTTGTCGCATGTGTTGTTACGTATCAACTCGCGAACCATTAGTTTCACTTTTGCCGCTCTCATGTTAGCATGTGTCTTTCTGCATGCGTTTCAGCCCGGTTTCATCGTGATGTACTTCATCTTGTTGTCCTTGTTCTTCTTGTTCAGCACTTATCATCAGGAAGCCTCGGCAGGCAATACTTACATCTCCTTCCTGTGTCTGGGTGTCAGTGTGGTGTTCTATCCTAAGTTGGTATGGATGATGCCATTATATGTATTCTCCCTCTATCTGCTTCGGGCACTCAATCCCCGTAGTGTCTGTGCAGCTATTTTGGGATTGATTTCCCCCTTCTGGTTGATTGGCACTATCGCCTATTGCCTCGATGGAATGGCTGTTTTTTCGGGTATCTTGCATCAAATGGTGGATTTTGAGTGGGGTGGCTATTCCCTTCACTCTGCATCACAAACTGTCATGATTTGGTTGGCTTTTGCCATCTTTCTAATTGGAACGATTGACTTCTTGATGCGCAACTATCTTGATAAAACACGTGTCCGTATGCTTTATTACTTGATTGTGCTCCATGGATTGGCTTATTTCCTGCTGCTCCTGCTCCAGCCGGTCAGCATCCATACCATCCTCCCTGTTGTCATCATCTTCACGGCTTTGATGGGAGGTCATTATATCTCGAACGATGATACCCCATTGAGTAACATTTTGGTGTGGATATTCACCATATTAGTTCTTGTCACATATATACTCAACGCATGGATTCTTTGAACGAGTTTTTCATCAGCTATGGATATTGGGGAATGGGTATTGCTTCCTTCTTTGCTGGTACCTTCTTCCCATTCAGCAGTGAGGCAGTCATGGCAGCCCTGTTAGCTACCACCTCAATGGATCCGGTATTGGTTGTAGTGAGTGGTACGATAGGCAATGTGTTAGGGTCGATGGTCAACTATTTCATTGGTTCGCTCTGTAAGCCGCAGACCGTTTCACGCATCTTTCATATCAAACCTGAACGCATGGATACAGCCCAGCAGTATGTGATGAAATACGGGGCGTGGATGGGCTTCTTCACCTTCGCTCCAATCCTCGGAACAGCCATCAGCCTCGCTTTAGGAATGCTCAAAGCCAATGTGTGGTATACGTTCCTCACCACCTTCCTCGGCAAAACCGTTCGTTACGTCATTGTTGCCTATTCCGTTCTTGCGTTAAAATAATAAAGCGACCTCCCTCCCGTAATAACGTTATAACGACAAGGCCGCCCCTTTAAACTTTAAACTATCAACTATAAACTTTCAACTTTTTCAACAACTCTACACTCTAAACTCTAAACTCTACACTCTTACCCCCATGCTCCTTTACCTCTATCGACACGGTGAAACCGAGGAAAATCGGCAACATATCCTTCAAGGATGCATGCCAGGTACCCTCACCGAAGAAGGCAAGGCACAGATTGCGGCCTCTATTCCTGCCCTTCAGTCATTGGGGCTTACACTCATTCTTTGTAGCGACATCCAGCGCTGCAAGGATACTGCGCTTATCATTAACGAAGTGCTCCAGCTTCCCATCGTTTACACGCCTCTTCTGCGTGAGCGTGATTGGGGTAGTGCTACGGGTATGGTTGTCGATGGGGTGACCAAGATTCGTATTCCTGATGATGCTGAGACCCTCACGGCGATGCGTCAGCGGGCACAAGATTTCCTTACCTTTGTACGAAACCATTATACATCCCAAACCGTCCTAGCTATCAGCCACGGCCTTTTCTGCCGCCAGATTCAAGCCGTTTACCACCATGTTGAAATAGCCGATATAGTTCGTATGAAAAACACAGAATTTCGCCTGCTCGAGCTTGCCTAGAATCACTTCTCAACTCTACACTCTCAACTACCCTAAACTCTAAACACTCAACTCTACACTTTCAACTACTCTAAACTCTACACTCTAAACTCTCAACTCTCAAAGCCCTAACTTCTCCATTTCGAGCGAAGCCCATATAAATGGCCCTATCCCTTTCGGGTCATTTTCACGTATTGGCTCTGAAAGATAGTATTCATAGCTGCCATCGCGTCTGCGGTTCTCATTGAGCGTACCCTGTGGGTTATACTGCTGCATCGCTTCTTTCACATCAGGCGTCGCCGCAGGCCCCAATCCGGCAACGGAACAACATTGGGTTAACGAAATGGTCTGGTCGGCATTGATGCGGATGAAATGGCGGAGGATGCCTTTGTATGCCTTGATGCCTGCATCACGATAGCGAGCATCGAGATAGCCCCTGCGATAGGCTTTCAGTAGGGTATATGCAAACATGCACGAGGCTGTCGATTCCAGGTAATTGCCTTCACGCCCAGGTGCATCCATCACCTGATACCATACCCCCGACTCCTGATCTTGCCACTTGATGACAGCATCAAGGTCTTTCTGTAGCAATGTAATCACCTCATTCCTGCGTGTATAGCTTTTGGGCAGCACATCGAGAATTTCTATCAATGCCATCGAAAACCACCCCTGAGCACGTGCCCAGCAGTGTTGTGAGCATCCTGTCTCGCGGTCAGCCCAGAAGGTGTTGCGTGTTTCGTCGTAGGCATGACGGTTCAAGCCTGTAATGGGATCTAAGGTACGTTCATAGGTGGTTAGCAGCTGGTTGACAGCATCGTTGTAGATGTTCTGAATTCTGATATCAGTCTCCAGGGGCATGCGATTGCCAAGTCCAGCTTTTTCCGTGATAGGAGCCGTGAGGCAGCGGAAGGGCAGCCCCATAAAGATGCCGTCGAGCCATACTTGGTAGGCATAGATGGCTTTGTGCCAATACACCTGATCAGCTTTGGTGCGAGGCTGGTTTTCCAGCTGTTGCATCAGGGTTTTGATGGCTGTCAGGTTCTTCTGCTCGGGATTCTGTTGGTACATCCGTGCCAGGAAATGTCCTGTGCGGATGTTGTCGAGGTTGTAATCGAGCAGGTTGTACCCTCTGATAGCACCCTCTGCGGTAATCATTGTGTCGATATATTGCTGGCAATATTTCAGGATGTCTTCGTTTCCATGTGCCAGATAGGTGTCGAGCATGCTTTCGAGTTCGATTCCCATCACATAACTCCACTTCGGTTTCGTTGAGAAATCCAATAGGTACGATTGCGGTGTGCGCACCATTTCCGAGAGGGTCATCCACTCGCTATAATATCGATAAGGCAGGTGATGCTCGGCTAACGAATCATTGATAAAAACCCGATGAAATCGCACGTTTTCGGCTTTCCCGACGATATAATTGCCTGCTTGTACTCCATCGAACCTACAGTTCTCGAGGTGGATGTTTTCCACGTATGTTCCCTCGTCCAAGCCGATGATTTGGGTGGCATATTTCGATTGCTTGCTGCTTACATTTTCCATATAGATGTTGCGAACGGTGGGGTAATGCCCTCGTTCGCACACTTCATTGTGCTCATAGTCGAGATTGATTTTCAGTACCGCCTCCTTGCACACGCCCACCTTGATGTCTTTCATGCTGACGTTCTCGATGATTCCTCCCCGGCATGAGTTGGTCTTGATGCGCAGCACACGTTCCAGTTGGGGCGAATCCATTGTGCAATCGTGTGCAAAGATGTTACGCGTCCCACCGCTGATTTCGCTGCCTATCACCACTCCTCCATGTCCGTTACGCATCTCACAATGCCTCACAATGATGTTCTGTGAGGGGATATTGCGGCTGCGACCGTCCCTGTTCCTGCCGCTCTTGATGGCGATACAGTCGTCGCCTGTATTGAAGAAACAATCCTCTATCAGTACGCGGTTGCAGCATTCTGGGTCGCATCCGTCACCATTCGGACCGTTGTTAATCATCTTCACCCTGCGTATGGTGATATCTGTTGATTGTAGGGGGTGGATTACCCAGAAAGGTGAACGCAGCAGGGTGACATCTTCCATCAGGATTCCCTCACATTTATTGAAGTTGATCAACTGCGGACGCAGTCCGTCCTGAGGTCCGAACACCCGTTCCGGACTTCGTCGCCCTTTCTCATCATACATAGGTATTCCGTCCTCTCCATTTTTCAACAAACGGGCACGTGATCCGTGATTTTGGCCGATTTCATCGGGTTTTGCGCCATATCGGGCACTCCCGCACCAAGGCCACCAAGTATCAGTCGATCCGCCCCCATCGATGGTACCTTTACCCGTGATGGCGATGTCTTTCGCCTTGAAGGCATAGATACAAGGTGAAAGGTTGAAACATTCCAGTCCTTCCCATGAAGTTTCCACGATAGGATAGAGTGTTGGTTCGAACGCAAACTCCAGCACGGCTCCCTCTTGTACTTCCAAATTCACACCGCTTTTCAGCGTGATAGCTGCTGTCAGGAACGTCTGTCCGGCAGGAACTACCACACGTCCTCCTCCCTTCTTCGCACACTTATCAATGGCTTTTTGAATCGCTTTTTGATTCTTTGCTGCTGTCCCGTTGCTACGGGCACCATAGTGTGTGATATCATACTCCTCTTCAGCAAACTGCGGCACACGTATGCTCTGTTCAATCTGCTGATACAATGCAGTATTCCACTCCTGTGCCTGTATCGTCACAGCAGCCGTCACAATCGATATGAGGAAGAATAACCGTTTCATTGTTCTTGTGTTATCGATTCACCTTGCAAAGATAGTAAAAACATCTTGTTCGGGAAAATATTAACTGTTTTATTCTACTTCCTATTGTCGATTATGATTAATTGGCAACATTTTGCATTCTCCCATAAACAATGTATGTGCTTTATACGTTAAAAATACAAGTTAAAAGAAAAAAAACTATCATATTGTATCGTAGATTGGAAACAATTGCTTAAATTTGCACCGTAAAACAAATAAGTAATGGCAACATACAGGCTGAAAGTGGTTTATATGGAAGAGGCTTTTAATTTCATTGAGTCTCAACCAAGGCGTGCTGGTGACAAGATTCTCGACAACATTCATAGGGTCGAGGCAGGTGAACGTGATATAAAGATTTTCAAAAAATTGGAAGGATCTGATATTTGGGAATTCCGTACATACTATAACGGGTTGCAATACAGGTTGTTCGCTTTTTGGGATACAAGAAGAAATGCTTTGGTTATTGCTACTCACGGTATTGTCAAGAAAACAGAGAAAACGCCTGCTAAGGAAATTAGCAAGGCAGAAAAGATCAGAATGGATTATTTCAATAAATATAAATAGCAATGGAACAAGTAGGAGAATTCAAATTGTACACGATGGAGGAAGTGCTTGACGAGCATTTTGGTCCTATCGGAACGCCAGAGCGTGACGAGCACGAAAGGCGTGTGGCAGAAGCTGTTCATGCATACTTCATTGGAGAAGCCATCAAAAAGGCTCGCCTGGAGCAGAATCTTACGCAGGAGGAGTTGGGAGAACGCATCGGAGTGAAGCGTGCCCAGATTTCTAAGCTCGAAAAGGGTCATTGTATCACCATCCCAACGATGAGCCGTGTGTTCAAGGCATTGGGAGTTGCCACAGCATCACTCGACCTTGGCGGCAGTCTGGGAAAAGTGGCTCTTTGGTAAGAATCGGCATATTTTAGTAACCGAAAACACACATTAACTAATTTACAAAATCAGACAAAATGAAAAGATTTTCCGTAATAATGACAGCCTTGGCGCTCTGCACCACTATGATGGCGCAGTCGTCGTATGTTCCTAAAAGTTGGACGAAATCGACTGACGAAAACGGTACCGTATACCGTCAGAGCGACGGTCTGACGCTGTATAAACATGCGAAGAGTAGCGATCACTTCGATGTATATTATGGTACAGGATACGGTAAGACGCCTCCCGATCAGCTGTCAACCTCCAATTCCCTGTATGTCAACGTGACCGACTTGCTCTACAAGGCAGAGTCGTTCTACGACCTGTATATCAACCAGCTGAAGTTTGCCGACCTCAGCATCAAGTCGAAACTCAATCAGTATAAGATGATTATCTGTCTTCTGTACGATACAGGCTGGACAGCAACCGGTTCTGGCTACGACAACACCATTGGTGCCTTGTGGGTTACCCCGCAGACCTGCCATCCTGTGGGTCAGACCATCGCACACGAGATTGGTCACTCGTTCCAGTATCAGGTCTATTGCGACCTGGGTGGCTATACGGGTTTCCGTCAGTCGATAGGTAACGGCTCCACGTTCTGGGAGCAGACCGCTCAGTGGCAGTCCGTGCAGGCATATCCCGACCTGATGATATCACAGAGTATCGGCCTGTGGCAGCACAACCACAACTATGCCTTCACCCACGAGTGGCAGCGTTATCAGAGTTACTGGCTCCACTATTATTGGACAGATAAGTACGGCATCGATGCTATCGGTCGTATATGGCGTGGGGGAACGGTATCAGGCGAAGACCCTTGTCAGGTTTATATGCGTGTATTTGGTGTGTCTGTGAAGGATTTCTTCAAGGAAATCTACGAATATGCCAGCCGTATGGTGACCTACGATATGGATGCCGTCCGCAGTTACGGAAAGAGTTCAATCGGGAAGTACACCTATAATTATATAGATATAGGCGACGGGAAGCTTCAGGTGGCTTATTCAAGTTGTCCGCAGAGCACAGGATTCAATGTCATTCCGCTTCAGGTACCACAGGCAGGCACTACCGTCCAGACCATCTTCACGGCACTTCCTGGAGGTTCTGCTCTGGCTGCGAACGATCCTGCCCAGTATAATAATGGCGATAAGTTCGTAACAGCCGATGTGACGAAATACAACAACTTCTCCGAGAAGACACGTCGCGGATTCCGTCACGGGTATGTAGCCCTTCTCAAGGACGGCACACGCGTGTATCAGGATGTTGATACCATCTATGCAAGGGGACATTCCACTTCAGCCGTGAGCGATACCACTACCTTCGTGGTTCCAGAGAACACAGAGCGGCTATGGTTCGTCGTCAGCCCTTCTCCTACGGTGTATATCGTCCACAAGTGGGACGAAAACATCAGCAACGATGACCAATGGCCCTATCAGTTAGAGTTCACGAATACCGATATAGTAGGGCATATTCCGACAATAGATTTGAGCGATACCTCCATCAAGCCTTCAGATGTGACATTCGATATCTATGTTGGCTTCCCTGCTACGACAGGAAACGACTACACAGGTACTACCTACAACCTCACCACAGAGCAGTATGCAGCTATTGGTAACGCCCTGAGGATACAGCCGACAGAAATCGGTAAGCTGATGAAGACCTATTCATCCAATCAGGCAAAGAACACCATCAACTTCGTGCCGCTCAATCCCAGAACCAACGCAGTTGTTAACAGCGGCTCTACCGCAAACGGATACGGACATTGGTTCACCAAGACAGGTAACGTGTGCAGCTGGGGTAACGACTCGTATGTCTATTCCGAACTCGATGCAACGACCCTCACTTTCACCATCGGGCAGTATCCCAACCATTGTAAGAATGGCGAGGTATATCAGTTAGGACAAGGATTCCGCTATAAGGACAACGACGGCAATGTGGCAACAGCCAAGTTCATCTTCCACATCTATATAGGAGGTGTGCCTGCAGGAATCAATACTCCCCAAATCTCTCAGGGGAAGGAAGCTGTATATGATCTCAGCGGACGGAAACGAGGCGACGGAGCCGGCCTTCAGAAAGGTCTCTACATCATCAACGGTAAGAAGGTTTGGGTGAAGTAACAGCCTACCCCCAGCCCCTTCCTTCTTCCCAGGGTTAAACAAAAACATAGAAAAAAATCTTCTTATTGGCTAACACCCGCTTTTAAATATTTTCTTTTTTCATCATGGCATATTCCCTTAGGGATGGATGGTGTGGTTGCAGGCTTTCATCTGGGAGCTTGCTCACAAGGGGAAGTATGCAGCCACGACATTGGGGACGTCAGTCCTGCCATGATGGAAAGCTTTTTTATTGTATTTGTCAAAGCGGTTTTCATGGTTTTCTATGGTTTTATAGGTTTTTGTTTTCCTGATCCTCAAGGGCTGTTTTCCTCGCGCGCGAACCTTATTTATTATATATATAGAGAGAAGTTGAGAGTTGAGAGTTTATGGTTTAGAGTAGTTGAATAAGTTTAGAGTTTGGAGTTCAAAAGTTAGCCTGCAATTCCGGAGTAATTCCGGATTAATTCCGGATTACCGTTTACTGTTATTTCTAAAGTCTAAGAACTAAAAACTAACAACTAAAGTCTAAAACCGTCTGTATAAAGCCCTGTATTTGACTTTATACGTTGGTTCGTGAATGAAAAATTTACAAAAAGTAGTGCATTTGTGCCGAAAAACGGGTGAAAATATAAAAAATTATAAAAAAAACGCCCTAAAATGAAAAAAATAGATAAAAAAATTTGCTCGTATTATAGAAAAACCATATCTTTGCAGCGCATTTTATCGTAAATAGGTGTGTTTTGACGTGTCATAGCACCAATTTGGCGTGGATAACTACCTCTATACGGAATGCAAACAGGTGAAATCGTGTGGGGAAAAGGTAAACTTATTATCAATAATTAATTAAATATGACTGAATGAGAACAAACGGAATTGATTAAATTGAGTAAATGTAACTCCCCCGCAGGAGAACGGATTCGGGGTGCTACATGGTGCTACTGAATCACGGAACCTTACACGATGTAAGAAATGAGAAATGAAATTTTAATAACGAACAAATTTTTAATTAACAATTATTATTAACAAAAATTTTTAAGCTTATGAAGAAAAATTTTCTTTTATTGCTTTTGATGACCCTCTTGCCATTGGCAACGTGGGCACAGAAACCCAGTGGTGTGAACGCTGAGCCAGTATTGGTTATGTCTCCTATCACATGGGACGGTACAGCGAAGCAGCTGATTGCCACTGCTGCTACTACTGTATCTGGCTACCACAGTACCTATTCTGGTGGTACGTTTTACGATGGCGGCTGGTATCGGAATGGCCATGCTGGTATTGAGTATTATGTTCAGACAGTCTTTGATGAAAACCCGTCGAATGGAACTGTTGGTAATGGCTACTCAAGTTATATCGAACCTGCAATGCATGGTATTACCAATGTCGCAGACGTCACAGCAACAGAGATTGGCTCATACCAGGTTTGGTACCGCATTATGAGTGACCATAGTGGTAACACCGGCAATTACCAGAGAAGTGACTGGGTAAAACTCGGTATCGTTACGATTGAGGCACCGACTTCTACTACCAGACCTTATTATATAGATGGTAAGGGTCCTGCTCGTAACAGCGGTTTGGTTTATAACGACGAAGAGCAGGAACTGATTACTGCAGGTACTGAGTTCTGCGCTGGCTATAATCAAACTGGACCAGGTGCTGGTGTTCAGTATATTGTGAACACTACTCATACTATGCCAGCAAGTACCGATATCGGTGAAACTACGATTCCAAAGAAAAAGGATGCTGGTACATATTATGTGTACTACAAGATTCTGAAGGATGGTGGATCAACATACACTGAGGACGGTCTTTGGACTGAAGTTGGTGTAGGTGGTGTTACCATTGCTAAGCGCGAAATCAAGGCTGAGGACTTTACAGTCACATTTGCAGATGGTTTGACTTATGATGAATCAGACCAAGACCTTGTAACAGACTTTGCTTGGACAAATTCTATTACTCGCGGTACTGTTGAGTACAAAGTAAACGAGACAGATCCTGCATCAGTTACTGCAGTTGCTAATCCTACAGGTAAGAATGCTGGTGACTATACAGTTCAGGTGGTAATCACAGGTGATGCCAACCATTACGACTATATGTCAGCAATTGACCTTGGTCAGGTTAATATCGCAAAGGCTTCTATAGATATCGTTCAGACTCCAACAGGCTTTACTAATTTGGTTTACGATGCTACAGACCAGCAGCTCCTGAATCAGGGTCTTAAGTTCAAATTCAACGGTGCGGACGCATTATCAAAAGTCACTATTGAATACTCAGTAGACGGATCACCTGCTGGCAGTAGCTATAAAGATCCTAAGGGTAAGGATGCCGGTGAGTATACGGTTACTTATGAGGTTCATCCAAAAGACCTTGACAACTTCAACGATGATCTTGAGGGTGGTACCATTACGGTTAAGATCGAAAAGGCTGAATGGACAGTTGCATTGCCAGGTCTGACTCCAGATTGGGAATATGACGCTGTAGAGAAGGCTCTTCTCGATGGTCCTGTAGTCGCTACCGGTTACGGAAGTGATGCTGGCGTAGTTTCATACTACATCAATGAAGGTGACGCAATCGAATTCGATGCTGTTAAGGCTAAGGATGTTGACGAGTATGAGATTTCCTACTCAGTTGCAGAAGCAGCCAACTACAAAGCAATCGATAAGACTTCTATCGGTACAGTAACCGTTAGCAAGCACGGTATCGACGTAGCTGCTCAGTCAGTATCTGTTAACTGGACTGGTACTCCTGTTGAAGCAGGTGAACTGATCCGAGTTGACCCAACTGACATCCCAGCTGCTGAGACATTGACTCCAGAAGAAATCGCAGCTGCTTTGGCTGGTTTCGTAGATGGTGAATTCAAGGAGAATGACGGAACAAACATTACCGTTGTTGAGCCAATCCCATCTGACGCTGGTAACTATACATTCGTTCTCGAAACTAAGGAGAATCAGAACTACGTAGTTAACGACTTCGTTCCTAACGGTACATTGACTATTATCAAGATCGATGCTGTTGCTGCTGACGTAACTGCTGCTACTCTCGAGTACAACGGTGCTGAGCAGGAATTGGTAGAAGTTGACGAGACTCCAATGGAAGGTGTTGACAAGATGCTGTACTACCTCGACGAGACTGGCGAAGGTGTTATTCCTGTAGGTGATGCAAGATGGTCTGAGGACATTCCTGTAGGTAAGGATGCTGGTGACTACACCGTATTCTATATGGCTAAGGGTGACAAGAACCACAAGGACGTTGAGCCTGCACAGGTTGACGTAACTATCGCTCAGAAGGCTCTCGACATCACAATGTTCACATTCTCTGATGACGACATGACTGAAGTGTACACAGGTGCTGACCTGACTCCTACATTTGAGGCATTCGATGCTGTATTCGGTACTACTGACGAGAATGCACTTGCAGAGACTGACTACACAGTTGCTAAGACTAACAGCGCCGGTGACGATGCAGAAACAATGGTTAACGTTGACGTTTACACCTTCACATTCACAGCTGAGGCTGACGGTAACTACAGTGGTACAGTTTCTATCGACTTCGAAATCACTCCTAAGGATCTTGCTGACGATATGTTCACTCTCTCTGAGGATGTAACATACAACGGTAAGGCACAGCAGCCAACTATTGACGCTGTTGACGGTGATCCTAACGCACTTGCTGAGACTGACTTCACAATCGAGGTTAAGGACAGCGAGGGTAACATCGTTGATATTGACAATTTGGTTGACGCAGACACTTATACCTTCAACTTCATTGCTACAGCTGACGGTAACTACCAGGGTGCTGCTTCTGCAGACTGGACAATCGAAAAGAAGGCTCTTGAAGACAGCTTCTTCACTCTTGCTCCAGAAGACCTTGAGTTCAACGGTGCTGACCAGTATCCTAGCGTTACTGTAACTGCAGAAGATCTGAATGACGAAGACAATAACATCATCACTGATGCTGACTTCGTAGAGACTCAGATTGAGTATAACGGTGAAGTTGTTACTGAGTTGATCAACGCAGGTGAATACACATTCACTTACGAAGCTACTGCTGACGGTAACTACGAAGGTACTGCAACTGCAACTATCTCTATCGCTAAGATTGATGCAAACATCTATGAGCCAGAAAAGATTGACCTGACTTACAATAACACTGACCAGGCTCCTGTAACAGAGGGTACTACAGATGCTATTGCAGGTGCTGCTCCTGAAGACTTTGACGGTAAGGTAGAATACCAGATCGTTCAGGGTGAAGAAGTTCTCGTTGACTGGACAGACGACTATGCTGACGTTGTTATTAAGAACGCTGGTGACTACACAGTTAACTATAAGATCACTGCAAGTGAGGTTAACTACAATAATCCTCTGGTTGAAGGTTCAATTGAAGTTTCTATCCTGAAGGCTGAAATCAGCTACATCCTTGGTAACGTAACTAAGGACTGGGACGGCGAGCCATTCACTAAGGAGCAGATTGACGGTCTGTTCGCTATCAACAACGGTGAGTTGTTCGGTTCTGACAAGTACGATCGTCCATTCGACTTCGAAGTTCCAGAAGACTATAAGGATGCTGGTACATACACATTCACTCAGCCAACTGTTGTATTCAAGGAAGGCTATCCAGAGAACTACGACGTTAAGGTAACTGGTACAGCTGAACTCGTTATCAACAAGGTTGACATCGAAGATACTGACTTCACAGCTCCTGAAGCAATTGCTGACTTGGTTTACATCAACGGTACAGCTCAGGATCTCGTAACTGAAGGCGAAGTAACTACTACTTACCTCTGGGACGGTGACGAAGAAGGTACTCCAATCGGTACTATCGTATTCGCAACTGAAGAAGACGGTGAGTATAGCGAAGACGTTCCTCAGGGAACCGACGCTGGTGACTACGAAATCTGGTGGAAGGTTGTTGGTGACAAGAACCACAACGATACTGACCCAGTTAAGATCGAGAACACTATCGCTCCTAACGCAATCGACTTCACTCTGAAGTTCGAGGATGCAACTGAGACTTACACTGGTGAGGACTTCATGCCAGCTGACGTTGTAGCTTACGACGGTGAGACTGCACTTGAGGCTGATAAGGACTACACTCTTGAAATCACTGACGATGCTACTGAACTCGTAAACGCTGGTACTTATGTATTCACTTACACTGGTATTGGTAACTACGAAGGTTCAACTGCTGAGGTTACTATCACTATCGAGCCTAAGGCTCTTGAGAACAAGATGATTACTCTGAGCAAGACTGAGACAGAGTTCAACAACGAGGATCAGAAGCCTACTTATGAACTTAAGTACAATGACATGGTTCTTGTAGAAGACGTTGACTTCACAGTTGTTGCTGACGAAGAGATGATCAAGGGTGGTGAATATCAATTCACATTCACCGGTATCGGTAACTACTGCGACAATGCAGAAGCTACATTCACAATCAAGAAGCGTGTTGTTATCGCTCAGGCTGAAAATGTCGAGAAGCCTTACAACGGCCTCTATGGTCTGAATGTTGAAGGTGGTCAGGTTGAAGTACCTATCACATGGGGTAGCTTGGTTCCTGGTGACGAGAACGTTCCTGTTCCAGGTGAAGGCGCTATCACTGTTGAGCCTTACAAGAAGGATATCGGCAAGTATGCAATCATCGTTGATGGTAGCAAGTTCGAATCTGACAACTACGAGGTTATTAAGGGTGACCGTGAAGCATGGCTCACAATCACTGCTGTTGACCTTAAGGTTAAGTGGGCTTCTGGCGCTAAGGCTTCTAAGGTTTACGGTGAGGCTGATCCAGATCTCGCAGAATTCCTTGCTATCGAAGGTGCTGTAAGCGCTGAAGTAGAAGACGTACGTGCAAATACTGTTATCACTCGTTCTGAAGGTGAGACTGTAGGTTCATACGACATTTCACTCGCTGCTAAGGCTGGTGCTGCAGTATTCGGTAACTACAATGTTACATTCGAAGGTGCAGAGGGCGTATTCACTATCAATAAGGCTCCTCTGACTGTAACTCTCGCTCCTCAGACAGCTACTTACACTGGCGAGAAGGCTGATCTCGGTGAGATCCCATCTGACCAGCTCGTTGTAAGCGGTCTGATTTCTAACGAAGATCTTGGTATCGACGACTTCAAGGATGTTATCAGCAACATCGAAGTTAACATTCCAGACGATGCAATCACTGTAGGTGACTACGAGATTACTCTTGCAGGTGTTGCTGCAGACAACTACGAATGTGAGTTCTTGCCAGCAACTCTGACTATCGAGCCACTCGAAATCACAACTGCTACTCTTGAGGCACAGAAGGTTCAGCAGGGTAAGAAGCTCGACCTGACTGCATTCACTGCAGAAGGTATCCCAGCTGTTGACGCTGACAAGTTCTATGTAGCTGCTCCTGGTCTTGCTGACGAAGACGGTACTGTTACCGGTGATGCTGGTGTATACGCTGACGGTCTTGTACTCGCAGTTGACGCTGCAGTTGCTGACAACTACGTACTTGGCGAATTCACAGCTGAACTCGAGATCATCGCAGCTGAGACTCTCATCCTCGACGACACTCAGGACATCGCTACTACAGCTAAGGACGGTGTTAACGTTACATTCTCAAGCCGCAACGTACTCCAGGATAACTGGAACGTAGTCTGCTTGCCATTCGATGTAACCGTTAAGCAGGTTAGTGAGGCATTCGGCTATGCAGCTGTTGACCTCCTCAACCCAGAGCCATCCGATGGTAACATGCACTTCATTGTAACAACTACCGGTACAATCACAGCTGGTACTCCGTTCATCGTGAAGCCAACAAGTGATGAGGATCTTGGTGCTGTAAGCAACTTCGATCAGATCACATTCTACGATGTTA
Source organism: Bacteroidaceae bacterium (assembly GCA_017615245.1). Classification (GTDB taxonomy): domain Bacteria; phylum Bacteroidota; class Bacteroidia; order Bacteroidales; family Bacteroidaceae; genus Colivivens. The sequence goes on along the minus strand of JAGAAL010000040.1, from coordinate 68,357 downwards.
ACGTTAAGGCATTCTCTGCTAACCCAACTCCAGTTGCTGATAATGGAGGCAACAAGTTCTGTGGTACATTCATGGCTCAGACTACCTTCTACGGTGACAAGTTCTGGTACATGTCTAAGGGTATGTGGAAGCAGGCTTCTAACTACACTGAGGCTAAACCAGTTAAGCTTGCTGCTTACCGTGCATACATCGAACTGGCTTCTGCTGATGCACGTATCTTCGTTGAAGAGCCAGACGGTTCAATCACCGCTATCGACGCTATCAACTTCAACGGCAATGCAGTTGATGCTGACGGATGGTACACAGTTAACGGTATGAAGCTCAACGCTGCTCCAACTCAGAAGGGTACTTACGTCAAGGACGGTAAGAAAGTTATCGTTAAGTAATTCCCTTAATTAACTAGAAGAGTCCGCTCACCTGAGCGTGAGCGGCTCTTCTCTTAAAAACCAGTTTTAGTATTAACGCATAAAAACACAGATTTAAGGAAATGAAAAAGACTGAATACATTGTACCAGAGATGGAGGTACTTGAACTTATACATAGCAATTCTCTGCTGGCAATAAGCAGCGAAACCGAACCTGCATGGGACGATGTGCCTGCTGATCCAGACGATCCAGATGATGAGCCAGACTAATCGCTGCGCAGTAGAATTCCGTTAAAGCTTACCGGAGATGCACACTCCAATGGAGAGTAGCATCTCCGGTTCGCTTTAGCCCTTCCCAAGCCCCTCCCTCAAGGAGGGGAGTGAGGACGGAAAGCAAAGATTCAAAAAAGCTATAACGGAATGACGTTATAACGAAAAAACAAATAAAATTGAGTTAAATTTATGAAGAAGACATTACTTACACTGGCCATGCTGCTGACCTGTATGCTCGGCGCTCAGGCACAGACGACGCTGACGCTTGACGACAGTAAGGACATGGTATCCAAGATCAATGACGCTGCAGAAAAGGGAGGGACGTATACCATTCGCTTCAACGCACGCCCTGTCAACAAGGGCAACTGGAACGTGCTGGCGCTGCCGTTCGACGTGAAACCAGGTGTGCTTTCCAAGGCATTCGGCTATGCTGCCGTTGACATCCTGGTTACGGCCAACCCGGAACCTGGAACCATGCACTTTGCGAATACGACCAGCGGAATCATCCCTGCAGGTACGCCGATCATCTTCAAACCAGGCGATGACAAGGCAACCTTCGATGAGGTCACTTTCTTCACAGGTATAACAGTGAAGCAGGTGGAAGCTCAGATGGAACAGAGTGACAACAACGGAAACCGCATCATCGCTGTCTTCGACAAGACCACATTCTATGGTGGTTCATGCTGGTATATGTCACAGGGTATGTGGAAGTGCGCCAGCAAATTCACGGAAGAGAAGCCGGTAACACTGAAGCCATTCCGTGCATACATCGACCTCTCAGGATCTAAGTCAAAGGTGGCTCCACGCATCGTCATTGATGAGCCAGACGGAACGACTACAGTCATCGATGCAACTACCTTCAACAAGGGTGAGTTCGGCACACAGGATGACGGATGGTACTCCGTTACAGGCATGCGCCTCTCAGGGGAGCCTACTGCCAAGGGAGTATATATCCATCAGGCAAGGAAGGTCATCATTAAATGATGACAGACTTAAACAAATAAAAAAAGAGGGGTGCGCCCCTCTTTTTTTATTACCATTAAAAGATGTTGTAGCCGCAGAAGTACATGAAGAGGGCAACAATACCTATGACAACAATGCCGAGGATGATGTTCGCCCACATAAAGGTACGGTTGTTCTTGATTAGTTTACTGTTACGCATGATATTATGGATATTTGCCCCCTCTAACTCCTCCCCTAAGGGAGGTAATACAAGGGAGTGAATCTATTTATTCAGTATTTTATTGTATTCCTCCATATTTGATAATATCTCTATAGCACGAGGGAGGTCGGTATCGTCCTTAAGCATTTCCTGCACGGAACCTGATTCGAAGAAGTAGCGCTTGATGATCTCGAGGGAGATGAGGGAACGGATATCCTTGGCGTGATGATCGAGTTCGTGGGATAGGTTGTGTGTGAGTTTGGCTTCGAGTGCATCGAACTCTGCTTTTGCATCTTCGTAATATCCTTCGAATTCGGCTACTTTCTTCAGGTCTTCCAAACGTTTTTCACTCAGGCGGTCGTACTTGAAGTCGCTCTCTATCACCATCTTCTTGAAGTCCTCAAAGTCTGCATCTGTGAGCTTGAAATCAGCTACTGACTTGGGTGCAGGGTGGGTCTGGCAGTATTTCGTACCATAATTGATAAGTACATCTTCGTTCGACAGGTAGTACACAATATTCTGGAGCGTGTCGTGCTCAACCTCTACATCGGGTTTGATGCCCTTACCGCTCAACACGGGACGTCCGTTGCGGGTTCTATAGACCGTACTATCAGCGGTTGCGTCTTTCTGGTTCGAACGCTCACGTTTCTGCTTATAATCGATTTCCTGGATGCATCGGCCACTGGGAATGTAATATTTCGCTGTGGTGAGCTTTAAATTGCCGTTATAGGGTAACTCACGGATGGACTGCACTAAGCCCTTCCCGTACGTGCGAGAGCCTAAAATCACGGCTCTATCGAGATCCTGTAGGCTACCTGCTACAATCTCTGAAGCAGAAGCCGAATTATTGTTCACCATCACTACGATAGGAATCTCCTCATCTAATGGCTGGTCCATCGTCTTATACGTCTGATTGCCGCCCTGTACCTTACCTTTCGTTTCCACAATGGTAATATCCTTGGGGACAAAAAGATTCACGATACGTACTGCCTGATCAAGTGCACCCCCTGGGTTGCCTCGTAGGTCGAAAATGAGACTTTTTGCTCCTTGTGACTTGAGGGAAATGATGGCCTTTCGTACATCACTATAGCAGTCGTTGGTGAACTGACTGAGATTGATATAACCGATATTTGAGTTGAGAGTTGAGGGTTGAGAGTTTAGAGTAGTTGAAAGTTGAGAGTTGAGAAGGCCGTAGTAGGGGATGGGTGAGAGTTTGATGTTCTGACGTGTGATCTTTACCTCACGGGGCTTCGATTCGTTGGGGCGCTGAAACTTCAGTACGAATGTCGTGCCTGGTTCGCCACGCAGCAGGTTACTCACCTCTGGCGTGCCCATTCCTTTCAGGTCTTTGTCATCGACCTTCAGCAACACATCTCCCACTTGAAGTCCTACTTCCGCTGCCGGCATCCCCTCATAGGGTTCGGCAATAATGACGGTCGAATCCTTCATCATGCGGATAACGCTACCGATACCGCCATACTTGGCTTGTGTCAGCATCTTCAGTTCGCTCTGATCCTCCTCTGGATAGTATTCGGTATAGGGGTCGAGCGAATGAAGCATCGCATCGATACCCACTTTGATTACCTTGTCGGCATCGAGCGTGTCGACATAAAAAGCATCGAGATTGCGATAGATATTATGGAACACATCCAGATTCTTTAACACACTGAACGTGCGGTCATCCTGTGCATGGAGTGCAAGGCACCATGTAAAAATGTAAAAAAGTAAAAATGTAAGTCGTTTCATCTTCTTCTTTTATTCAAAGCATCTAAATATGTTGCAAAGTTAGCAAAAAAGTTTTTAGTTTTTAGTTTTTATTTTTTAGTTTTTCATTTTTTCTTAACTCTTAACTCTTAATTCTAAACTTTTTTGTAAATTTGCACATTGTTTATTATTAATACTTAAAACAATTGCCTAATGAAAACCAAATTATTTATGACATTGATGCTTGCATTCATGGCGAGTGTAAGTACGTTTGCTCAAACGGATGCAACTACACTGGAAGAGGGTGGAACAGGCCCTTACAAAGCAGTGATGTATGAAGTTGAAGGATTCAAGGAGCATACTGTGTTCGCTCCAAAGGATTTGTCGGTATTTAGCGCTAAGAAGGCCCTGCCTGTATTGGTCTGGGGTAACGGAGGGTGTGCCAACTCACCACGTGGCCACGAGAAATTCCTCAATGACATCGCATCATACGGCTATCTTGTCCTTGCAACAGGTACCATGCCTAAAGAAGGCGCTCCTCGCGGTATGGGAGGTATGGGCGGCATGGGTGGCGGCAGCCAGTCGCGTGCAGAACAGCAGGTGGAATCAATGGACTGGGCCTTCGCTCAGAATGCTGATAAGAACAGCCCATTCTATCAGAAGATCGATACGAAGAACATCTGCGTTTCCGGTATGTCGTGCGGTGGTTTGCAAGCACTCGTCAACTGTTTTGACCAGCGCGTCACTTCCATCATGATTTGCAACAGCGGTCTGCTCAACTCTGGAGGCGGTTCAATGATGGGCGGTATGCCAAGTGTACCAAAGGAGAAGCTGCAGGACATTCACTGCCCAATCATCTACATCCTTGGCGGTGAGTCGGATATTGCATACGCTAATGGTATGGACGACTTCAAGCGAATCGAAAAGCAGCCTGCTATCGCAGTCAACCTGCCTGTAGGTCACGGAGGTACTTACAGCCAGCCACACGGTGGTGAGTTTGCTATCGTAGCACGTGCATGGCTCGACTGGCAACTCAAGGGTGACAAAGAGGCATCAAAGATGTTCGTAGGTGACAGTCCAGCTATCCTGAAACGTGAAAACTGGACGATTGAGAAGAATGCTAAAGTGAAGTAGAACATAGGTTCATGAGCCAACGAACATATGTTCATCAGCTCACGAACATATGTTCATTGAAAAAAAACAGAATTATTTCTGTATCTTTTTCCACTCATTATTTTGGGTGGCATTAATCTTGAGAAGGATTTCATAAACGGAGTCCTTCTCTTTTGAATTACCGTGTCCTCGGTAGATGTTGACCAACTCATCGCGCTTAAAGTCAGTGAAAATCTGTGGCAACATGCTGAGGGGACGGTTATCGTAGGCTTCCTTAAGCATTTCGATAGACTCGGTGATGGCGGTACGTCCACGATCTACATTGGTGGCCATCTCATCGAGACCCTGACGATGGTACTTATACATCAACTGACGGAATGGCTCCATCGAACTTTCCATATAGTCGTTGATGATGGCATGGCGGTTCTTGGTATTGCCGAAAGCTTTCCAGCCTGGTTCTGAGAAGTTCTGTGCATCGCTCACGATACGCTCTACACGATGTAATACCTCAGTGCCGCCCTTAGGTGAGAAAGTATCGAGGTCCATGCCGATGAACAGATAGGCATAGTAGGCCAGAATGGCTGTAAGGTTGTCGTCGATGTAGTTTTCGTTATACTCCAACGGGTTGCCTTCTGCGTAAGTGAAACTGATTTCCGTGTCGTTGCGCGAGAAAATGGTGGAGTTGTAGGTGGAGTTGAACACAGGACGGCTGACCTGAAACAGCAATTCGCCAGTGAAGCGGTTCTCGTCGGCCTTATACTGCTTGATGGTGAACGTGAGCGTGCAGTTGATACGTTCCTCTTTGCTATACTGTAGGTCGGTCCATGTCTGGTTGTTCATAAAGTCAGCGATGGCTTTCTCGAGCGCATCGAATACACCGTTATTGGTACCCTGTATCTGCGAGTGGTTCACGCGAACTGTACAGCTCAACTCCTGAGCCTGCAAGGGCAGGCCCAGAAGGAACGAGATGATAGCAATTGCAAATAACCGCATAAATATTCTTTAACTCCTTTAATTTCTTATCCTTGATATTTCGCTGCAAAGATAAGGACTTTCTGCGAAACTACCAAACAATTTAAGAAAAAAGTTATTTCTCGATGCTGAGAAGTTCTACGGTGAAGATGAGAGCCGAGAATGGTTTGATCTGACCTTGGTCACGATCTCCGTATGCCAATTCCTGTGGGATATAGAGCTCCCACTTGCTGCCTACAGGCATGAGGCAGAGGGCTTCACTCCAACCTTTGATAACCTGACGTACACCGAAGGATGTCGGTTCGTTGCGCTTATAAGAACTGTCAAATGTAGTACCATCGATGAGGTGGCCTTCATAGTTCACCTTTACGGTATTGGTCAGTTTCGGAATCGGACCATCACCTTGTGTCAGCACCTTGTACTGCAGACCTGATGGGAGCACAACGACTCCTTCTTTCTTGGCATTGGCTGCCAGGAACTCTTCGCCTGCCTTACGGTTGGCACCATAAAGGCGCTCTGTATTCTCTTTCTGACGTGCCTCCATCTGAGCTTCGAACAATGTACGGGCATCGGCAGGAGCATATTCGTTCTCACCCATGAGGGCACCGATGATGGATTTGCCTATGACTGCTGACGATATGGTCTTGTCAGGGTCGGCTGCATAGTAGTCTTTTGAGATACTGTTTGTCAAAGATTCAATCTGCTGACCAATCTGATAACCTGCCTGCTGTGCGTGCACAATTTTGTCCTCACGGTCCACATCGACCTTAGAGAGGATACCACGATAGAATGCCTCCATCTGTTCTGTGCTGGTGGTATCGACCTTCATCTGGTCTTGGAGGTGACGTTTCAGTCCGTTGGACTGGAAGGCACCAAAGATGTAGGCCAAAGTGTCTGCAGCATCGTTCAGCTGGGGTTTCACGTACTTGAACTTTGCCAGTTCGGGATGTTGCTGTTTCGCGATGAAATCGGCCAATTCTGCCTTTTGCTTCTCTTTGAAGGCCTGGAGTTCCTTTGCCTGTTGTGCCTTCAGTTCTTTTGCTGAGAGGGGGCTTTTTACAGTTTGTGCAGTTAAGGACAAACTTGCCATAACTGCACAAACCACTGTAATCAGTTTATTCATGTTATTTCAATACTTCGATAGTGAAGATCAATGTAGAGAAAGGCTTGATCTGACCCATATCCTGCTGTCCGTAAGCCAGTTCTTGTGGAATATATACTTCCCACTTGCTGCCTGCAGGCATCTGCTTGAGAGCCTCAACCCATCCTGGAATAACACGTGGCATACCAAGGTTTACCTCGAATGGCTCGCGGCCTTCTTCTGTGTTGCTGTCGAATACAGTTCCGTCGATGAGACGACCTTCATAGAGACACTTTACTGTAGATGTGTCGGTAGGAAGTGCACCGGTACCTTCCTTGAGTACCTTGTACTGAACACCTGAAGGAAGAACTGTGACGCCTTCTTTCTTAGCGTTGTCAGCCAAGAACTTCTCGTTAGCAGCCTTCTCTGTAGCATATTTGCGCTCGAGAGCAGCAGTCTGGAGAGGCTTGAGTCTCTTCTCGAATTCGCCGTAAGCGCTATCTGGAGTCATGGTAGCTTCACCCTTCAGACCAGCGATGATACCAGCGAGGAGGTTCTTAACAGGTACCTTCTTTGTTGAGTCGTCAGCATATACTTCGCTGCTGAGGTTTTCTGCCATATCCTTTACTTGCTTACCTACGGTCAGACCCTTCATATAAGCTTCCTGCTGAGGATCTTCCTTAGCGGTGGCACCTTCGATCATACCCTTGATGAAGTCGTTGGTGTACATAGAGTCAACCTGAAGTTGCATCTTCATGTAGTTCTTCAAACCATCAGACTGGGCAATGCCGAGAAAGTTTGTGAGTGAGTCTACGTTGTCCTTCAAATCAGCTTTAACACTTGTGTTGTCACATGATGTGAACATGATTGCAGCAATAGCAGCTGCTGCGAAAATAAGTTTTTTCATTTCTTTAAAGTTTTGTGTAAATATCTATTTCCTAATTTAAATTACTTCCAACAATTCGACATCGAACACCAGTGTAGCGTAGGGTGGTATCATTTCGCCTGCACCGCTCTCGCCATAGCCGAGGAGGTAAGGGATGTAGAAACGGTACTTGGCACCTTCGCTCATGAGCTGCAATCCTTCAGTCCATCCGGCTATTACCTGATTGAGACCGAATACTGCGGGTTCGTTGCGACGGTAGGAACTATCAAACACGGTATCGTCAATGAGACGTCCTTCGTAGTGGCAGCGTACCTTGTCAGTAGCTTTTGGATGCTTACCAGAGCCTTCAGTCAGTACTTCGTATTGCAGGCCGCTCTTGGTGATGGTCACTTCGGCACGCTTACCGTTGTTCTCAAGGAACACACGGCCGCGTTCCAATTCGGCCTTGCCAGCTTGAGCACGCTGTGCTTGCATCTTCTTTTCCTGTTCCTGGAAGAACGAGTTGACCAGCACTTGTGCTTCTGCATTTGTCATCTGGAGTTGGTTGTCGTTGAGCACATCAGTAATAGAGAGGGCAAAGTCCTCAATCTTCAGTTGACCCTTCAGTCCCATCTGCTTCAGCTGATGACCGATTCCAAGTCCAAGTGCATAACTAAGTTTGTCCATATTTTCTTTTATCTGCATAATGCGATGCAAAGGTACAAAAAAGTTAAGAATTAAGAGTTATGAGTTATGAAAAAATGCAGAAATCATTCATTTTTTTCTTATTTTCGCTTAAGAACGGTAATCCAACTTCTCATCGAGCACTTTCAAGCGTTCAGAAAGCCATTCCTTCAGCATCTTGATTTCGTCATCGTAACTCTTTACAGAGTAAGAGCGGAACATCGACAGCATCATACCACCCATATCGCCCATTCCTCCCATTTCACCCATACCTGGGAAACCTCCAAAACCTCCACCCATTGCTGGGAAACCTCCTTCTGGCATTGCTGGAAAACCGCCTCCGCCAAAGCCTGGGAAACCACCCTCAGGCATACCAGGGAAGCCTCCGCCAAAGTTTGGCATATTGCCCATATTTGGCATTCCTCCTCCGAAGCCCGGGAAGCCACCACCAAAGCCCCCGAAACCTTGGAACCTATCAAACCCTGGGAAACCTCCGAAACTGATGCTATCGGGCATGGCTGGGAAACCACCGCCCCCGAAACCTGGGAACCCGCCTTCAGGCATACCAGGGAAGCCTCCACCGAAATTCGGCATGTCGCTCATATCGGGCATTCCCCCACCGAAGCCTCCAAAGTTGCCGAACATACCTGTTCCAGGCTCATTGCGCTTGGTTTCGTTGCCCAAAAGCTCAGGATAGCGGTCGAAATGACGCCTCTGTGCCTTTGAAAGTTGGTTGACATATTCGTCAATGATACCAAAAATATGTTTCTCGCTTAACGTCGCCTTTCTCAGTTCGGCATAGCGTGCCTTCACCTTCTTCAGGAATACAGGGTCAAGATATAGTTTCTTCCATATCTGTGGCGTGGGATTTGTGTTACAACCCTCAAATACCCATGCATTGATGTCGTCGGCATTGCAGAAGCTACACATTCCGTAAGCCAGATTATAGTCCCACGTAGGTCCCGCATGCAGCTTACCGCCTGTTCCGTCCTCGTTCTGCTTGGTCTTATAAAAGTAAGCACTACGTTTGTATCCATCGGGGTTCAAACTTAACTCCGTATGGATGAAATAATCGACGAACGAATTGACATTGATGTATTTCGCATATCCTTCTGTCGGGTCTGTATAGTTGTCGGAATTGAAACAATGCTCCATATCGCTGATGAAGCCCTTGATGTAATCAAACTGCTCGGGTTGCAGGGTTTTCTTCTTTGGATAGCGGCAAGTCCAAGTAATTTGATTTGTGAACCCACCTGCACCGATGCCGGGTACGTCAGAGTTGAACGTAGCATCTTTTTCGTCATAAGTATCAATACGTAGCAGGTAGCCTCCTGTCAACTCACGCCCGCTCACGTCTGTCTTCTTCAGTTTGGCTATATCGACACGGTCCTTGCCTGGCTTAATGGATTCCGCAAGTCCATAGATACCCGCATATTCACCGTTATACACCACCTCACACATACGGATTCTCGGTGCCCAATATCCCATGTCGGTCCATAGGCGGAATGCCAGTGCATCTCTCATCATCGACACATCAGCGTAGGGTGACAGCAACACCCAATCGTGCTCTGCCGGCATACCCAACAGCGGCACGTCGAGTTCCTTGTCCTCTGCATCACGTGTTTCTAACGTGAATTTTTTCTGACTGTATCCCAAGGAACTGTTACCTCTCAACTTGATGCGGATAGGACCATCGTAGCTATATTGCTTGGAGTCGGACGAATACTGTTTCTGTCCTTCTTTATAGACGACCTTCATCTGTGCAGCAATCTTTTCGCGTGCGTTGATTTGGCCGTCTACTTCAAGGATAATGATAGGTAAGTTTGACTTGAATGGTTCCTTCCCAGGATTCTTGTCTTGTGCCATACTGTTGACAACTACTGCCAGCATCATGGCAATCATAAATGATAGTCTAAATTTCATTGGTTGATTATGGTTATTTCGTTTTGATTTTGTAATGTCTAAAAGGCAATCATGGCTGTTTCGGTATCAATCGACGTGTCAACTCCATCTTTTTACCCCAAACCTTTTGTCGATTCAAATAAAATTCACACTTTTGATGTGTCAAATCACTAAAGGTTTAAAAAATGAAGAAACTTGTATTTCTGACTGGTGCGGGTATCAGCGCCGAAAGCGGTATCACCACTTTCCGTGATTCAGGAGGTCTGTGGGAGCAATATCCGGTTGAAGCCGTAGCCAGTATTCAGGGGTATTATCGTGACCCTGAACTCGTCATCAAATTCTATAATGAACGTCGCAGACAACTCTCGACAGTCCAACCCAATGATGCCCATCGTCTGGTAGCCGCTTTAGAGCAGTATTATGATTGCTGTGTGGTAACTCAGAATGTGGACAACCTACACGAAAGGGCCGGTTCTACACATATCATCCATCTGCATGGCGAACTTACCAAGGCGACTTCAACCAGCAATCCGAATGACCCTAAACAGATTGTCACACTGAAGGATAATCAGGATATCCAGATAGGAGATAAGGCAGCTGACGGCAGTCAACTGCGTCCTTTCATCGTATGGTTCGGTGAGGCTGTACCGATGATTGAGCCAGCTGCAGAAGAAGTCTCTATGGCTGATATTGTGGTTGTGATTGGCACCTCACTCAACGTTTATCCTGCTGCGGGACTCCTCAGTTATGCACGACATGACGCAGAAATATACCTCATCGATCCTTCTCCGAATAATGTGCCAGGCTATCTGCCCGTGCATATTATTGCGAAGAAAGCCACAGAAGGGATGCAAGAGCTTTACCAACAGCTCACATCGGTCGAAAAGTAAGCTCTTGAAGCACCATGCGCTACCTTATCCCTTTCCTCACTGGTATTCTCATCGCCTATTTCCTGCCGCAATTCACACCATTCACCATTCCTCTTATGTGGATGGTTGGAGCAATGGGTGTGTTGGTGATTTTGCTGATGCTCTTTCACCGCTGGAAGGCGACGAAGACGTTTGGTTATGCTACAACGCTGTTCTGTGTGGTAGTTGGTACTATTGCGTTCGAACTGAAATACCAATCGTTAGATGCGTCGATAGAGCCAACGGCTCACTATCTAATGGGGGTGGTGCAGGATGCACCTCTACGGAAAACAAAAACATGGGCGGCACGTATCGAGACAGATGAAGGAACCTCTGTCCTCTGCTATCTTAACTTGAAAGGAAACAACGATGCAGATACGTCGGTTGCGGCTACCATCCCGCAGATTGGCGATACGTTGTCGGTATACACTTACTATGGGCTTACGATGACTTCTAAAGCCTTGCATCATGATGCAGATGGCAGTTCAGAGGATGATGGATTTGAATACTATCGCAGATACCTGTTCCTTCATGACGTTGTTTCCACTTGTTATGCTAATAAATGGAATGTGAAAGCAGGTAATCCCGGAGGATTGATGGGTATCAAACGTTGGTTGAGAACTTATTCACAACAAATACGTGAGGCTGCTATCACACAATCGGACGGAGAAGATATGGCGATTGTGATGGCGATGACGATTGGCGACAAGAGTGGGTTGGATAAAAACCTGCGAAACCAATATTCACGAGCGGGTGTGAGTCACGTGCTGGCACTGTCGGGTTTCCATTTGTCCATTATCTATATGATTCTGCAATTTATGTTAGGCACTTGGGTGGGCAGACCCCGATGGAAACGAGTCATCGAACTGGTTTGTGTTTTGATGGTTTGGTGTTTTGTCGCCATCACAGGAGCGCCATCGTCACTTGTCAGGGCAGCAATCATGTTCACCGTGTTGATGCTGGCAGAGTTGAGCCGACGGAAAGTCAATATGATTGATGTGCTATGTGTGACGGCTATGGTGATGTTGTGTGTAAATCCGTTCCAGTTGTTTGATGTAGGTTTCGAACTCTCGATGTTATCGATGTTAGGCCTCTTGACATTAGGTCCGCATCTGTGGGGATGGTGGAGCAGGCATCGCATCCGCTTCAGTACGAAATGGCTTTCGTTTGTTAGCTTTTTCATCGATTTCATCGTGGGAAGTGCCATCACCACCATTGTGTGCAGCCTGTTTACTTTCCCCTTGGCAAGCTATTATTTCGGAATTGTGCCATTGCTGTCTGTCTTCACAAATATTGCCATTAGTGGATTGGCATTCGTTCTGATGATTGTGGCAGCAGTGTGGTGGATAGTGTGCTGGTTACCACAAATACAGTCATATGTCAGTATTGTATTGCTCTTCTTGGCAGGATTGCTGAACGATATAACGGGATGGATTTCCTCGATGAAATGGGCTGTTTTTGAATGGTATCCCAATGAGTTAGGGGTATTTTTGTGCTATCTGTTGATAGCAGTTTTGATAAGTCCCCTTCTAACTTTCCCTTCTAGGGGAGGCTATCGATGATGCTCTGTGCCCAACCATTTGCGAATACGGCGCTGAAAGGCATGGGAGATGGCGCTGAAGTTGCCATGAATGAGATTCAGCCAAAACTCCTCCAATGAGTATTGTACTTTACGCCAAGGGTTATTCCACGCATTACGTAGGTAATGCAATCGTTGGTAGTCGGGATGCTCAACAACGTCTGTTGGGTGTTGCAGCGGGAAGGTCAGTTCCTTGCGAGGCATGGTGAAAACATGACGCAGACGACGAGGAAGTAAGTCCAGTTGGGCAGAGAAGTGGGTACCGCCTTCCATACCGACGTTATTGATAAGATTCACACTTGGCATAATGGCCATTCCATCGTGCAATAACATATATGCCCAGAAGATGGATTCGTAGTATTCTTTCCCTGAAGCTGCATGATCCTGACACATCTGTATCATGTCCCTACGCTGATGGTATTGTTCGACTTTCTGCTTCAAGCGTGCAAATTGTTGAGGATCGTTCACGAATCCATAGTTCCCATCCCAATTATTGACCACTCTTGCCCATGAGGCCCAACCCCAGATGGAGAACACACGCGTAAAGAAATAGGAGTCTCCATTGCTTTTCATTTCATCTGCCTCTGTGTTGAATCCGCTGATGAGGGTGATGCGAGGGTCATTCTCATAGCGGTCGAGCATCTCCTTGCAGAAAGGGAAAAACGACTGCGAAGGTACGTCATCGTCCTCCAGAACGATACATTTATCTGTCTGCGAGAAAGCCCAACGCTGCGAAATAAACTCTGAAGGATCGCAGCCATAGTTCTTTTGTTGGTAGAGACGATGTACTTCACATTCCCAATCAATGTGCTCGTCAGATACCAAATCCCTACATGCCAGTATGCCTTCCATATCATTACGACCCTCACGAGGTCCGTCCTGATAGAGGAAAAGGCGGGCTGGACGTGCTTTCTTCACTTCTGCGAACACCTTGCTGAGGTGGTCTGCACGATTGAAGAAGAGGATAAGAACGGATATGTCGGTGGTTGGCATATAGTTTATAGTTGAGTGTTTAGAGTTTAGAGTCGTTGAAAAAGTTTAGAGTTGAACGTTTATGGGTTATTGGTTATGGGGGAGGGTTGGTTTGCGCCAATAGTAGATGAAGAGTGGGATACAGATAGCAGCTGATACGACTGCTGCACTGTAGAGCACATGGGGTGTTTCAAAGAGGTCTGCCGTGGGGTCTTGCTCGTTTCCGGTAATCAACATCACAGTGACTGCAAAACCATTGTTGATGATATGATAGATGAGTGAGGGGATGATGCTCTGTGATTTGGTATAGAGGATACCCAGCATCACACCCAGTGCAGTTGCAAAGAGTATCTGTATGGGGTTCCAGTGAATAATGCCGAACAAGAGTGATGATACCAAGATGGCAATCCATGGGTTGACACCACGTCGCAACATACCGCCAAGTATTCCATGACGGAAGATGATTTCCTCAGTGAGTGGACCGATAAGAACAATCGTAAGAATACCTATCGGATTGTTAACCAACTCTTGCATGGTATCCTCCAATGTATCTTTTACTCCCCATGCTTGTCCCAAACAGCCTGTTGCGACAGCACCTGCGAATGTGGCAATCAGCATCACCGGAGCCAAGTGCCAACGAAGTCGACTGAGGTTGATTTCTGCGATAAAATCGGGCTTTTCTAACCAATGGGACTTGATCAGCAGGTATCGAGAAACGATGAAAAGAAGGATGGTCAAGAGAGAGGCTGTCACCAATGCGATGGAGATAGTCCAAGACGTATATCCTCCTCCATACAATGCACCAAACATGGAACCTATGATACCGCCTATGACACCACCTCCTAATTGTCCGATTCCGAATATGATGAGGAGGAGGACAATGTCTAAAACTGATTTCTTTACCTTGGAATTCATAATCTCATTACTTTAATCTGTTCGTTAAGGAATAAGGAAGCGTTGCCGCTGAAGCGTTCTGGCGACTCAGAGGTAAAGTATTGGCAGCTTCCCCCTTTCGTCAATCGCGTTTCCATTTCCGGATGACGCTGAAGGTATGTTTGCAGGCTTTCTGCGATATACTGCCCTTGTGTGAGAATCTCAATACCTGAAGGGCAGAACTTGCGAATTTTCTTCATCAGGAGCGGATAGTGTGTACAGCCCAGGATGATGGTATCTATGAGTGGATCTGTTTGCAAAAGTGTGTCTATACGTTCCTGTACGAAGTAATCAGCACTTGGCTTGTCGTATTCCCCATTTTCCACTAACGGTACCCACATGGGACAAGCCAACCCTGTCACTTTGCAATCAGGGAACAGCTTGAGAATCTCCATATTGTAGGATTCCGACTTGATGGTTCCCTCTGTTGCTAATACGCCGATATGTCCATTATGCGTGATGGTTCCTACTACTTCTGCGGTAGGACGGATGACCCCCAGTACACGATTATCGGGTGCATACCTCGGGAGATATACTTGCTGGATTGTGCGCAGGGCCTTGGCTGAGGCTGTGTTGCACCCTAAGATGACGAGCGGACAACCCTTGTCGAACAGATGTTGGACAGCTTCGAGCGTGTACTGATAGACCACATCGAAGGAACGTGTGCCATAAGGGGCACGGGCATTATCGCCGAAATACACATAATCGTATTGCGGCATCAACCGGCGGATACCATTAAGGATGGTAAGTCCACCATATCCAGAATCAAATACCCCTATTGCTCCCTTATTCATTTCGATACTACGCTGATAACTTCGGCTGTGATGTCTTCACCCTTGTTTGTATTGACGAAAGGGTGACTGTTATTGTCTGTATTGATGATGTAATCGTAGCCTTTCTGCATCCCTACCTTATATAAGGCCTCTTTTAGGCGCTGGTGAACAGGCTGCATCAGTTCTGCTTCTGCCTTTTCGAGTAACTGCTGAGCTTCCTGCTTGAATTTCAGGCTTTGCTCCATCAGCTGCTGAAGTTCTTTCTGGCGTTTCAGCAGGATATTCTCAGGGAACGACTTCTGTCCGTCGACATACTCCGCAAACTGCTTACTGAACTCCGTTTCCGAACGTTCCAGTTCTTTGGCATAGCTGGCTTTCAGGTCGCCATAGCTCTTCTGTGCCTCTGCGTACGATGGCATCGCTTTCAACACGGCATCATAGCTGAGATAGCCAAAAGTCTTTGTGACAACAGCACTATCTTCCTGTGCGACAGCCAATGTGAAGGTGGTCGCAAGGACGATAAATGATAATAATAGTCTTTTCATGGGTTATGGGGATTAAAAGAATTGAATCGTTTCACCTTGGATGTCACTTAACAGTTTGTTAGCCAGACTGCTAGTACCAAGACGTAACATGGTGTTGGTAAGCCACGCCTCTCCCAGTACTTCCTTCACGATGGTGTAGTACTTCAGGGCATCCTCTACCGTCTTCATGCCTCCGGCAGGTTTGAAACCAATCTGGATACCTGTCTCTTCGTAGTATTCCTTAATGGCCTGACACATGACGTATGCAGCCTCAGGTGTAGCGGCAGGTTCGAGTTTGCCTGTAGAAGTCTTGATGTAGTCTGCTCCTGCATACATCGCTAAGATGGATGCTTTCTTAATGTTGCTGGCAATTTTGAGGCATCCTGTTTCAAGGATCACCTTCAGTTTACGGTCGCCACATACTTCTTTCAGTTCGGCAATCTCATCGGCAACGGTTTCGTAGTCACCTGCAAGGAACTTACCGACAGACTGCACGATATCGATTTCTGTAGCACCGTCTTTCAAGGCGAGAGCCGTCTCGGCAATCTTCACCTCGATAAATGACTGAGAAGAAGGGAAGCAAGCAGCTACACAGGCAATCTCTACCTCGTCGTTCTCCAACGTGTCGTGGCAGATGGAAGCAAAACAAGGATAGACACATACGGTAGCTACATGTCCCAGCTCAGGATATACATCGTCGAACTGATTGACTTTCTCCACGAATCGCATCACGCTGTCTTCGCTGTCTGTAGTCTTCAGGGTAGTAAGTTCCACACTGTTCAGCAAAAACTTCTTTACTGCGATGGTATTGTTTTCTTCAAGATGGTTGGCCAGCAATGCTGCTACCTCTTTCTTTACTTGTTCGTCGTCAAGCTCCAAGTTGTACTTGGCAAATGCTTGCTGGATTTTGTTGTCTGTTATCATATTGTATGGGGTTAATGGGTCTTATGAGTTATTCCTTATTCTTCGTATCCATGCAGATGGTGACAGGGCCGTCATTCACAAGGGATACTTTCATGTCGGCTCCAAACTCTCCTGTGGCCACTTCCTTGTCTAAGTCGGCAGAGAGTTGGCGGCAGAACTGCTCATAGAGGGGAATGGTAACCTCGTGGCTGCCTGCCCTGAGGTAGCTGGGACGGTTCCCTTTCTTGTAGGATGCCCAAAGGGTGAACTGGCTGACAACCAGTATTTCACCACCTATTTCTAATATAGAGCGGTTCATCACCCCATTCTCATCGTCGAACACCCGCAGATTCACCACTTTCTTGCTCAACCACTCGATATCCTCTTGTGTGTCAGCATTCTCACAGCCCAGAAGCACTAAATAACCTTTCCCTATCTGTGCTCTGACTGCTCCGTCAATCGTGACGGATGCTTCGCTGACTCGTTGTATGACTGCTCTCATAATGCTTCCTTAATGATTCTTGCTTTGGCTTTGCCCACCACTTCTGCAATCGCTTCCTCGCTAGCCTCACGAATGCGTTTCACACTCTTGAACTGCTTCAGCAATGCTGTCTTCGTAGCGGCTCCTATGCCTTTTATCTGATCTAACTCCGATGCCACCTGTGCCTTCGAGCGTTTGTCACGATGGAACTGGATAGCATATCTGTGTACTTCGTCCTGAATGCGGGTGAGGAACTGGAACAGCGCACTCTTCATCTCCACGCCCACGGTAACAATCTGTCCGTCCTGATAGGTCAGCAGTTCCGAGGTGCGATGCTTGCCATCTTTTGCCAATCCTGCGATAGGTATCTGCAATTGGAGTTCGTCCTCCACCACATGCTTGATGATACCCATCTGCCCTTTGCCGCCATCAGCAATAATGAGACTTGGCAGTTCCCCTGCTTCATCTATCAGACGCTTGTATCGGCGATATACCACCTCTGCCATCGAGGCATAGTCGTCAGGGCCTTCTACCGTCTTGATAATATACTTCCGGTATTCCGATTTGGCTGGTTTCGCTTTCTTGAACACCACACATCCTGCTACAGCCTCTGCCCCTTGTATGTTGGAGTTGTCGAAACACTCGATATGGAGGGGCAGGTGTTCCAGTTTCAGTTTCGTCTGCAATTCCTTCAACAGGTTGGTCGACCGCTGTTCAGGGTTAAGTTTCTCTGCTTGCTTCGCCTTGTCGAACTTATATTGCCTTACGTTTGCCAGCGAGAGGTCCAGCAGATGTTTTTTATCGCCTCGCTGTGGCACTGTGATAGTGACATCTTTCAGTTCCACCTCTAATGGGAAGGGCACGATGATCTCCTTGGAGTCGCTGTGATAGCGTTCGCGCATCTCTACGATACCCAATGCTAAGAGGTCTTCTGGTTCTTCGTCCATACGTTTCGCGTACTCAAAGGTGAATGCCTGATTGATGCAGCCATTGGTGACATGCAGGTAGTTGATAAAGGCCGATTTCTCATCGTCAGCGATGGAGAACACATCGATGTTGTGTTCGTGCTGGGCAATCACCTCACTTTTCTCACAGAACGCCAGCGCAAGATCATATTTGCGTTTTAGTTCCTGTGCCTCCTCAAATCGCAATTCTTCCGATAGAATGGCCATTTTTTGGAGCAATGTTGCACAGACCTTGCGTGTGTTTCCTTTCAAAATCTCCTTCACTTCAGCCACACTTTCCATATACTCTTCCTTCGTCTGCCAACCTACACAAGGTGCTTTGCAGTTCTTAATGTGGTATTCCAGACAGGCCTTGAACTTACCATCCTCGATCTGTTGGCTTGACATCGCAAAGCGACATCGGCGAAGGGGATAGATGCGATTGATTAGCTCCAACATGGTGTTGAGGATTCCTGCGTGACTGAATGGGCCATAGTATGTTCCCACGCCTGGGATAATCTTACGTGTCTTGAACACTCTTGGGAACTCCTCGTTAGTGACACAGACGGATGGGTAGGTCTTATCGTCCTTCAGCAGGATGTTGTACCTTGGTTTGTATTTCTTGATGAGGTTGTTCTCCAGCAGTAGGGCATCTTCGTCTGTGGGTACCACTACATAGTTGATGTTCTCTATCTTGCTGACCAGTATCTGTGTCTTCAGCGTTTGGGCGGTTTTGTTGAAATACGAACTGACACGACGTTTCAGATTCTTGGCCTTACCCACATAGATGATGGTGCCCTCACCGTCGAAGTACTGATAGCATCCGGGACTCTCTGGGAGTGCCAGCACGATGCGTTTCAGTCGCTCAAGCCGTGTATCGTCCTCTTCCTTCGCCATTTATGCCTCCTTCTTGTTAAAGGCGTTTCGAGCTATGTTTCTTAGATTACCATGAGTGTAGTCAAGTCAATGTCCTTAAAGAGATCACGCCCATGCAGTCCTTCGTCTGTGATTTCGATGATGAAGTTCATATAGACCTTCTTCGGATGAAAATGTTGCACTAAATTGTAGGCGGCTTTTGCTGTACCTCCTGTAGCTAACAAATCATCATGGATAAGTACAACGTCGTTTTCGTCAATGGAGTCTAAATGCATTTCGATGGTGTCGACCCCATATTCTTTCGAAAAGGATTCTTTGATGACTGTTGCCGGTAGTTTGCCTGGTTTACGTGCCAGGACAATACCACAACCTAATCTGCCAGCTAATGCTGAAGCCATCACAAACCCTCGACTCTCAATGCCGACAATTTTAGTGATACCCTTATCTTTGTAAAGTTCCTCCAATTCGTCGAGCATAATCTTTACACACTCCGCATTCTTGTAGAGAGTGGTCACATCACGGAAGTTGATTCCTTTCTTGGGGAAATCTGGTATCGCACGCAGATTGTCCAATAGTACTTTGTTATTCATCGATTTATTGTAATTTAGCTGTTTGACTATTTAACTATTCACTATAAACTCATTCAACTGACTTTAAACTATCAACTATAAACTATCAACTTTACCGTCCCATCAGCACCAGCATCACATTGATGTCGCAGGGCGACACACCTGGGATGCGGCTGGCCTGAGCCAGCGTTACCGGATTGATGGCAGCGAGTTTCTGGCGAGCTTCGATGGTGATTTGATTCATGTTCATGTAGTCGAACTTCCCCTGAATCTTGATGTTCTCCAGTCGCAGCATCTTCTCTGCCACCATGTTCTCGCGCTCTATGTAGCCCTTGTACTTGATGCGTATCTCGGCTGCTTCGAGGATTTCTTCTTTGCGTTCCTCGATCTTGTCCATCTCGCTCTTGAGAGCTTTGATATGTGGTGCCAGATTCTCGATGGTGACATTGGGACGTCCCAGCAAATCTACCAGTTTGCAGCCGCGCTCTAATGGTGTGGTACCAATCTGTGTCAATGCATCGTTAATGAGGGCAGGCTTGATGGAGAAATGCTCTGCGAAGTCGATAAAATGCTCGATTTCATCGCGTTTCTTCACTAAATACTGGTAGCGCTCCTCCGAAGCTAATCCCAGTTTGTAGCTGCGTTCTGTCAAGCGCATATCAGCATCGTCCTGACGCAGCAGGATGCGATACTCTGCTCTCGAGGTGAACATGCGATAGGGTTCGTCCACACCTTTTGTCACCAAGTCGTCAATCAGCACTCCAATATAGGCTTCGTTACGTTTCAACGTAAACGGTTCGCCGCCACTACACTTGATGGCAGCGTTGATACCTGCTATCAGTCCTTGCCCTGCTGCCTCCTCGTAACCTGTCGTACCATTCACCTGACCTGCTAGGAACAGTCCTTCTACCACTTTTGACTCCAGCGAATGGGTCAGTTGGGTAGGGTCGAAGAAGTCGTATTCGATAGCGTAACCTGGGCGATACACCACCAGGTTCCTCAGGGCAGGTATCTTCTTCAACGCCTCAATCTGGATGTCCATCGGCAGGGACGAAGAGAAGCCATTGAGGTATAATTCGTTGGTGGTCTCGCCCTCTGGTTCCAAGAATAGCTGGTGCTCCTCCTTGTCAGGGAAGGTGTGCAGCTTGGTTTCGATGCTGGGGCAGTAGCGAGGTCCGATGCTTTGTATCTGTCCGTTGTAGAGCGGTGAGTCTTTTAAGCCCGAACGCAGTATCTCATGCACTTCGTGGTTGGTTTTGAACATCCAGCAAGGGAGTTGCTGTAGCTTACGTGGCTCCGACATGAACGAGAAGCGGTGGAAGGTGTTGTCACCTTCTTGAATCTCTACTTGTGAGAAGTCTACACTCCGTTTGTCAATCCTCACAGGTGTACCCGTCTTCATCCTGTCGCTGCGGATGCCTAGTTTCGTAATGGATTCTGTTAATCCCGTCACAGCAGGTTCTGCAATGCGTCCACCTGCAATCTGCTTGCGACCTATGTGCATTAATCCGTTGAGGAATGTGCCAGCAGTAATCACCACACACTTCGCCCTCAGTTCAGCACCCCAGATGGTCTTGACACCTCTTACTTCTAACCTCTCACCTCTAACCTCTTTAACTTCTAGTTCGCACACCTGATCTTGCCAAATATGTAGGTTGGGGGTGTTTTCTAAAACCTCACGCCAAGCCCAGATGAACTTACCTCTGTCGCACTGAGCACGAGGGCTCCATACGGCAGGCCCTTTCGAGAGGTTCAGCATGCGGAACTGGATGGAACAGCGGTCAGTCACGATACCCATCATGCCACCCAGCGCATCAATCTCACGGACTATCTGACCTTTCGCGATACCACCAACAGCAGGATTGCACGACATTTGTGCAATCTTGTTCATATCCATCGTCACCAGACAGGTCTTGGCACCAAGACGAGCGGCAGCACATGCTGCCTCACAGCCCGCATGTCCTGCACCAACCACTATGACATCATAATTCATTATCATTTCGGCAGCAAAGATACGAAATATATTTTAATTATGAATTATGAATTATGAATTATTAAAATTACACGCAAGAAAAGCGATAGTTTTTATAAAAAACATACTCCCACCGCAAAGTGGGAGCATATTATTGGCCTCCTCTAAACCTCCCCCTCTAGGGGGGGACGGGAAGGGGGCTGGCTGGTGGCTTTTACTTCATCAGCTTGAAACTGATAGGGATTGTCATCTCAGTTTCGAAACGCAATCCATTGCGACGGCTGGGTTCCCAACGCGACATGCTGCGTACCAAATGGACGGCTTCTTCCTTCAGGGCTTCTACGGCATCGTAGTAAGCTTTCATCGTCTCGACAGCTTCTGGGTCATATTCTTCTGCTGCCTTGCTGACTTCTGCAGTTACCAGTGGAGAAGAGGAACTGCATTCTACGACTCTGGCAGAGGAAACCAATCCCGTCTTGCCAACTGTGAATTCCACGATGATGTCTGCTTCAACTTGGTTCTCCTTTGCAATGACAGGATACCTCAGGTTCATGTTTATATACTCCTTAAGGGCTTCTGCGCCTCCTGGATAAGCCGCCATCTTTTCTACAACTTGGAAAGTGCCGTCTTGAGGCAAGGCTTCGTCCTTGAAGTGTGAGTTTTCCTCCCTTATCGCATTGGCTGCTGTGTACACCGTCGCCCCATCGAGTTTTGCGTTATGCTTCAGGGTGACATTCACCTCTTTGTCCTTGATGTCCAGCGTTTGTGTGGCAAAGCCAGGACAAGACACAGTCAGTTTATGCTGAGGGTTGACCAGTTTGAAGGCGAAATCGCCATTCAGGTCGCTCACCGCATGGGCCACGATACGGCCAAACTCATCTTTTTCAAAGATATTCACCATCATCACCGGCATATTTTTGTCGTCTGTGACACAGCCAGTAATCATGTCGCCAGGCTTCACGTCATCAATGGCTTCTATCTCTTCTACAGCGTTTTCTGCTTCTTCCACAGGTGTAGGAGCCTGTGTTTCAATGACTTCGCTTACGGTTCCCTCCCTTGAGGGGAGGGTTAGTGAGAGGCTCGTAACGCTACTGTCCACCACTTCTTTCAAGGCCTCTTTGGGTTTCGAGAACGCTGTAAGCGCAATGCCTACGAGCGGCAGGGTGACTGCAATCCACATCATGCGCCACCACGTTGATTGTTTCTTCTTCATCATAATGATTCGTTTTTTAATGTTGAGATTAAACGAACTAGCCAGCGCGTAGGCCTCCGCTCCAACTGTCCGCAGTACTAATAATCGCTGATAGTCACGACTCTGAATGTGATAATGATTGATCACTTCATCATCTGCCTCATATTCGTGAACCATCTTTATTTCTTTCATGATAAACCAACATACAGGGTTGACCAATGTGCACAGCAGTAGGAACACCAGGTCAAGGTGATGCATCAGCACGATGTGCGACAACTCATGACGCATGCTGGCACGACGAGCAAAGCCGTTCTCCTTTTCTGAGATGACCATATAGTTCATCCAACTGAATGGTCCGTATTCCTCATCGTGTACCACCAGCCGTATCCATCTACCCACTCTCCTTGTGCGCTTCCCCCTGAGGAACAGCATCATCTTCACAAACGACCTCATCCATCCCACTACCTGAATCAGTATATAAATAAGGTATGTGAGGGCGATGGCGAGGAAGACTTTCTGGGAAGTTGAAAGTTGAGAGTTGAGAGTTGAAAGTTGTTCTTGCGTCTCAGCTACTTGCATCTGAATGGTTTCGGCCACAGGTAAGGGTTCCAGCTCCTCCGTGTTTAGACGGCACACCTCTGCGATAGGTTCCATCTCTTCGCTGGTCGTGATATGAATCATAGGCAGCATCGCTGCAACGACCACACTGCCCAAGAGGAACAGACGGTTGAAACGATGGAACGTACTCCCGCTGAAGCACATCTTGTACAACAGCAGAAAAGCCGACAGGCACAGCGTCCATTCGAGAATATATATTACAAAACTACCCATACTATCCCTCCACCATTTTAATTAGTTCCTTCAGTTCATCCACACTCACATCATGCTCCTTCACTAGATTCGAGATGAAGTCCATATACGAGCCGCCAAACAGTTTGTTGACATTATCCTTATTAATCGTGTTGATATACTGTTCGCGTGTGACGGCAGCATCATACAAATAGAACTTCGCACTCAGTTCGCGATGCGAGATCATGCTGTGCATCTCCAATCGTCGCACATAGGTGGCAATCGTATTGAAGTGGGCAGCAGGCCCTGGAAGGTAGTTGATGAGGTCGCGAATCGACAGCTCACCATGCTCCCACAGCACTTCCATAATCGTTAGTTCCTTATCTGTCAGTTTCTTCATCTTCTTATTATTTTTAGTTTCGCTACAAAGTAACTACATTTTGTAGTAACCGCCAAATTATTTAATCATTATTAACAATATTTATGTAGTTGTTAACAATGTGCCGCCTCTTGGATTATTTGCATATTCCTGTGTTGCCTTGAATAAAAACCAAGAAAAACATATTGGCAAAGATGATAAAAAAACTTCTTCGGATTGACATCTCGTTCCTCGATATTGTGTCTGTTGCTGATAGTTCCTGAATATAAGGGCGACCTTACATCATCCACTATCAGCAACATCCACCCCGCATTACAAGCTTCGTTTTATTTGTTCTTATCCCTAATACATTTTCTTGTTCCTGGGCGTGGAATCAGTGTTCCACGCCCAGGAACCTGTGTTCCACGTCCTTGAACACTGGTTCCACGCTGTGGAACAACATTTCCCCTTAATAGCAACAACATTTTTCCATAGACCTTATCACATTTTTTTCATGGGCAGGAAGAAAAAAATAGGGCATTCGAGGGTGCGTTTTTCAGAAAAATACGTTATCTTTGCAGAAAAGTATTAAATTTGGTGTCAGAACGTTCGACATACAAACAAGATGTAGAGTCTTTCGAGCGCATTGTCAAGAGTCTGCGAGAGCGGATGCAACAGACAGCAATGGGCTATCTGCACGATGCCGAAGAGGCGGAAGATGCAGTGCAGGAGGCATTGATGCGGAGCTGGATAGCACGAAAGAGACTCGAAACGATCGATGAATTGCCGGCTTATGCCTTGCGAACTGTACAGAACATCTGTATCGACAGACTTCGCAGGCAGGTTAATCGCAGGCAGACATCGACAGAATGTATTGTGGCTCCTGATGAGGCACCCACAGCCGACACTAGGATGATGCTGCAGGAGCAGCAGGCGAGGGTGATGAAGTGCCTGATGCAATTGCCACCAAGTCTGCGAGCCGTCATTCAAATGAAAGGTATCGACGGCCTATCGTATCAAGAGATTGCCGCTATCCTGGGCACCACAGAGGCAGTTGTCCGCTCGAAGGTGTCGAAAGCAAGGCAGCGATTGTGGGAACTATATAGAAGGACCCCCTAACCCCCTTACCCCTCCCTCTATGGAGGGGAGTGGTTAGCAGAAGATAGCTGCTCCCCTAAGATAGGGGAGCTGTCACAGAGTGACTGAGGAGTATGACCGCTTTGAAGCATACGCCCCCACCCTAAAGGGCACCCCCTCTATCTTAGAGGGGGAACAGATAACGAGATTATGAATTATGACTTAAATAGAATCAAACAGTTGTTGAAGCTATACGACGAGGCAAAGACAACAGATGCAGAAGAGGCTGAATTAGCAGACTTCTTCCGCACAGCTACTGATATTCCTGAGGACCTTCAGGACTATGCTGTGCTATTCTCTGTGCTTGATTCTGCTGACACCTTATTTAATAATGAAGATAGTACTCACGGATCTGGGAATTCAAAAGGCTGGTGGTGGGCAATTGGTATCGCTGCTGCAATCATCGTGATTATGGGCCTTTTCTTGTGGAGCAACGATACAACGGACGAGGTATTGCCGAATCGTGCAAGCGGGAACCCTACTTTATCTGCACACGACACTACGGAATATGTGACAGGCCCTCCAATGCCTGTCGTTTCGCAAGAAGTGACGAA
This sequence comes from Bacteroidaceae bacterium, assembly GCA_017615245.1. Lineage (GTDB taxonomy): Bacteria > Bacteroidota > Bacteroidia > Bacteroidales > Bacteroidaceae > Colivivens. Next base: position 42,773 of record JAGAAL010000040.1, on the reverse strand, counting down.
TCAAGTGGCGGAAGTAAAGGAAATAAGGGTGGCGGAAGCAAAGATAGAAAGGATACAGAAACCGTCACAGGTTAAACCTGAGCAAATAGCAATAGTAGAAGATACAACTTCAACACAGCCTGCAGAAGAACTACTTGCCGAAGAAACCTCACAATCAGAACAGACAACGGATTCACATAGCCAGTCTGTTCGTTTTGGAGCCTTACCAACAGGCTCAACATCAAAAGGATTTGGTGGAGGTTATGTTGGAGGAAGCGGAGGTTTCGGCAATGGTTTGATAATGACCCATGTTGACTCTATGCTTATTGGGCGAGTGGCTGGGATGCATATTGGGCGAGTAGCAGGAGCAGATATCACTACAACGGGCAAAAAAGGGAAATATATCACAATGCGAGGCTATGTGACGGATGAGGAAAAACAACCCATAGCAAATGCAAGAATCATGGTTGTTGGTGTTCCTAGTTTTGTCTATACTGACAAGAATGGTTTCTTTGAAGCAAGGTTGAACAATGCCCTCAGGATTCAGGTCGTATGCGAGGGTTATGAGACCAAGCAGAACATTAAACCTAAGAAGAAAATGAAAATCAAATTGAAGAAAAACGATAACTAAAACTTACTGATTATGAGACGAATAGTTATAATACAATTACTATTATGCATCTCGCTCATAGCGATGGCGCAAGTGAAGGCAGGTGATGTCATTCACGGGAAAGTGACGGATGAAAAAGGGAATCCACTAGAAGCTACTGTTGGTGAGATTAGTAACAAACGTATTTTAAGGGGAACCCACACGGATGCTAATGGTGACTATTCTCTGGAAATCGTGAATCCAAAGGACACTTTGCTAGTTGGACATTTCAAACAATCCCCACTTACGTATGGAAGCAAGAGGGTGCCCATCACCAGTAGTACCATCAATATCGTCCTGGAACTGAAACAAAGCAGTGCACAACAACCTCCGAAAGAAAATAATGCTTCGTCAGCGCCAACACCTCTTCCTGCTTCAAAAGACAGCTACGACGACTACAAGCAAATGGTGATGGATTATTACGGGTTGAGGCTTAGTTTTCCTGAGAAGATGGTAGATTCGACGGTATTTCCTAAAGATAAGGCAAGCATATATAGTTCCTGCTTTTTCACCTTTGCTGATACGAGAGAATCAAATCCTTATGTGGGGTATCCTGGAGGGTTATTCCTCCAACTCGAAGAGGATTGTTACGTCGTCATGGAAGCTCATTCGCTTCGCGAGAAACCTCGACCTGGACAGTTCCATCCCATTGACGAGAACACCATTAAGCTTTATGAGCCACATTTCGACAGTTGTATGTTGAACAACTGCGGCCTGCCTTGGTTCCATGTCGATCATGATCCTTCTGTGTTAAATAATCAGGAACTGATGAAAAAGATAGAGGACGCTCGCAGTAAATATATCCTATGCAAAGAGAACAGCAAGCTGCAGAAACAAACCAATTCCGACCGTGTCTGTATCGTAAGGCTTCCTTATATCGACAAGATATTTTGCGGCAGGCCTGATTCTACTCAAATAGCAGAAGGCAGGCACAGCAAAAATGAAACGCTCAATAAAGTTTGGAACGAATGCAGTTTATGTTACGGAGTGGATTTCTATAGAGCTGACCGCTACATTCCCTTCACAATGTTGGTTTTTACCAACAGTAAACGGGGCAAACCTATCGAAAAGTATGTAGAACAACTTGCTCGTTACATATACTTCGACCCGAATTTCAAATACTAAACAAATTAATTGAAATATGAATACAAGAAACATGATACAGACTTTGATGGTAGCTGCTATGCTGCTGATGACTCCTTGCACCATTCAGGCAGACGGCTATGATGAGCTTAAGCAGAAGATGATGGATTATTATGGGTTGAGGTTGAGTTTTCCAGAAAAGATGATAGATGAGACGGTATTTACCAAGGAGGGCGAGCTTCGTGACAACTCTTTCTCTTTTGCCGATATAAAAGAATCTGGCGGTAATATTCCCAGTTTCGAAGGAGGGTTGTTTATCCGGATCGATGAGGGTTGTTACGTCATCATGGAAGGGAAGGCACATGCTCAGAAACCACGACCAGAAAGTTATCCGCCCATTGACGAGAACACCATCAAGCATCATCGCTCTGCTTTTGACGGCAGAATGTTGAACAACTGTGGCCTGCCTTGGTTCCATATCGATCATGAGCCATCTGTGCTGAATAATCAGGAACTGATGAAAAAGATAGAGGATGCTCGCAGCAAATATATCTTATTCTCAGAGAACAGCAAACTACAGAAACAGACCAATTCCGACCGTGTCTATATCGTAGAACTTCCCTATCTCGACAAAATCTATTGTGGCGTAGATTTCCTTCTGCGTGATTCAGCAACCATAGCAAGCGGCAAGCACAGCAACATCGAGACGCTCAATAAGGAGATTTGGGGAAAGTGTGACAAGTGCTTCGGCGTTGATTTCTATCGTGCAGACCGCTACACGTCTGTCAGCATGTTGGTGTTCATCGATAGTAAACACATCACCCGGAGCATTGAACAGATTGCCGACCAACTCAGTCGATACATCTATTTCGATCCGAAGTTTAAGTTATAATAATTAACTCAATAGGAATATGAAACGAATCCTTTTGCCAATTTTACTATGTAGTCTTGTCGTAGGTCAGCTGGAAGCGCAGACTCCAGATAATAACAAAACTATGAAACAGACGAACGTCTATCCTGCGCTGCAAATGACCCATGTAGATTCTATGCTTATTGGGAGAATCGCAGGTCCTGGGAGAGACTGCAAGATTCTGAGTCAATCTGAGGGAACCATCACCTTTGAGGTAGATGAAGGTCTGGAGGTCATAAAGGATCAGTTTCTTTACGATCCTCCAACAAACATCATTCGGGGATTCTTGCAGGCATGGCAAATACCTGCATCGGATTCCAACATAGTGGCATACGGCATTCCAGACAGTCTTAGGTATATGCTCGAAGATGTGTTCTATCGCACATTGGTGCGGGCATACGCCTATCATCGTCCCTTGGTGCTCTCGCCTGATATGATTTGGTTGCTCATCAGTCAGAGCTTTGGCGAGTTTGTCTACAAAAATGCCGAGCAACTCCGCTCGCAGATTGTGAGTCATGAAGGGCAAAAGGAGATAGAGGTCATTACGGAACATGACCTGCTCAACGATAAGGATGTGGATTGGGACGACATTTTCGATCAGTTTGATAAACAGATTGCAGCCAATACCAAAGGCGATATTGCCAAGACCATCACAGCCGACTTCACCACCACAGGGCGTACAGAACGCATCGCATCGCAGATTACGCTGCTGAATGCTGTAAAGCAATATTTTAGATATAAGGTAACAGGTTTTGTTTGTGGTATTCCCAGTATCACCCTGCAAGGAACGGTAGCCGACTGGGAAAAGTTGCTGCAAAAGACGCTGGCGTTGGAGCAGTACGGAATGGGTTGGTGGACCACACAACTGAAGCCAATCCTAGAAGAGTTTGTGAAAGCCGCCGCAGGACATCCCAACAGCAAATTCTGGAAAGACATCGTGATGCAGGATCGTCCTGACCGTCTGCGAGGCGGAGGATGTAGCACCGAACAGCCAACGAACCTCGATGGTTGGTTCCTGAAGCTGTTCCCTGATGTGGAGAAGAAAACGGTACCTGTAGCTGTTCCTCATAACAAGACGATGAAGTCGGAGCAAGTGAGGGTTCCATTCAAGTACGTCATCGAGAACCGTCAGAGAGAGGTGCTCAAGACCTATGATATGGAAATGATTGCAGGTTTCGTGGGCGTAGAGGAAGACAGCCAGACCTATGCGCTGACGCCTAAGATAGGATGGGTGGTACGCAGGGGAAACGAAGAGGAAGATGCGATTGCGAGAGTTATGGGTATGACAAAATATGAAGACCAATACATTCTGCCAGCAGAGGAAGTGATGCCTATCCTACAGAAAATAAAAAAGGTGGATTACCTCCAACTGTCGTTTGAAGGTAAAGTGGAATTGCCTGATTGGATGGACAATATGCAGATTGGTCACCTTACCATTTATAACGACATCAGCGCAGAAGAAGAGAAAGCGCTCAAAAAGCGATTCCCTCAACTGGAAGTAAATAGGAGGCAGTCCTATCGGCAGTTTGTTACCAAATTCATCAAATAGAAAAAGGTTCTATAAATGCCTATGCGCATGATTTTGCCACTACAGATGTTAGGTCTTTCAATAACGGACGGTTATTCCAAAATAAGGCTGCCTTATTGCTCAATACTCGTCACATAATGAAATACCAGAAAATGGGTAATTGACGGAATAGACAGCCTTTTTTGACCTAAACAGCGAAAAAAGCGCTGAGTTTCTTTGTTCATAATGAGTTTTATTTCGTATCTTTGCACCCAGAAAGATGGGACGAAGATATCAGGACATACGGAAACGGCTGTCGGCTCGCTACGAAAAAGGCGAGGCTGACGCAATAGGACTTATCTTGCTGGAGGAGTTGGAAAGTCTGTCGACTGCTGATGTGCTGATGGGAAAGGACGATGAAATGGCTGATTTTGACGCGGCAAAGGTTGAAACAGCGATGGAGAGACTGCTGGAGGGCGAACCAATTCAGTATGTAGTAGGTAAGACGCAGTTTTGCGGATTAACTATCAGGGTAAAGCCTGGCGTTCTGATACCGCGCCCTGAGACGGAGGAGCTGGTGGAGGCTGTCAGCAAAGGGCATCCTGCTAGCATTCTGGATATAGGTACTGGTAGTGGCTGTATTGCTTTAGCCTTGAAGCATCGTTTCCCGCAAGCGGATGTGACGGCGATGGATGTATCTGCCGATGCATTGAGGATTGCGCAAGAGAATGCTCAGCAGTTGGAAATGGATGTCCGTTTCGTACAGCAGGATATCTTTCATGCCACACCAGAACCTCGGAAGTATGATCTTATTATCTCGAATCCTCCTTATGTATGTGAGTGTGAAAGGGCACAGATGGAATGTCATGTGTTGGATTACGAACCCGAACAGGCGCTCTTCGTTCCTGATAACGATCCGCTATTATTCTACAGAACCATCATCCACTATGCGCAGACAGCCTTGATGGATGAGGGCGTGCTTGCTTTCGAAACCAATCGCGAATATGCAAGGGGGGTAGGTGAGTTGATGAAAGAAGCTGGATGGAGCGAAGTGGAAGTGAAGAAAGATATGTTTAACAACGAAAGAATCGTTATAGGATGCCTGTAAAGAAACCCATAAGCGAGAATGATGCATGGATACGGCTGTCGGCTAAATGTGCGATGACGGAATACTGTGTAGCTGATATACGTAGGATGATGAGCCGTTGGGAATTGCCTGAAGGGGCAGACGAACGGATTGTAAAACGCCTGCAAACGGAACGGTTTGTAGACGAATGCAGATATGCTCATGCTTTTGTACGTGATAAGTTCCGCTACAACCATTGGGGCTGGGTGCGTATTGAACGTGAACTGAGAATGCGGAGTATCGCACAAGCCTATATTGACGAGGCAAAGGAAGAAATCAGCGAGGAGGCCAACCTGTCGGCATTGAGAAAACTGATTGAAGCGAAACGTCGGATAGTGAAAGGCAAGAACGAATACGAAATCAACGCGAAACTGTTCCGATTTGCAATGGGGCGTGGGTTCAGTTATGATGACATCAATGAGGTGTTACACACAAATTTTGAAGAATGAACATCCTGAACGATATCATCGACTTCCTCTTTCCCCGCTATTGCCCGATATGCAATAAGCGGCTAGGCGCAGGAGAAAAGAACATCTGTTTCTTGTGTCTGAGCGATTTGCCGCGTACAAATGCCCATTTCATCGAGGGAAATCCGATAGAAAAGCTGTATTGGACACACCTGCCCATCGCAAGAGCAACCTCGTTCCTTTTCTATGATTCCATAGAGTCAAGGCAGGCCATCTATCATACCAAATACTTCAATGATCCAAAGGTGGGCGAAACGATTGCAAGGGTGATGGCGGAAGAACTGAAAACAGCAGATTTCTTCGATGGAATGGACTTAATTGTCCCTATTCCGCTTCATCCGAAACGTTTGCGGAAACGTGGATATAACCAGTGTGATTTCATTGCAAAAGGAATCAGCGAAGTGGTGGGATTACCGATTGAGAAGGATGCTGTACGCAGAATAGTAGACAATAGTTCTCAGACTCATTTGCTTGAAACAGAAAGAAAAGAAAATGTTGTCGATATCTTCAAATTAGTACATCCTGAGAAAGTGAAAGGCAAACATATTCTGCTGGTTGATGATGTCATTACAACAGGTGCTACCTCTATTTCGTGTGCTCAGGAACTGGCTAAAGCGGGTGATGTGACGATATCGGTGGTGAGTATGGCCTATGCAGGAAAGAAATTCTTAAGTTATGAAAATAGACAGTATTGATTTAGGAGAGCGCCCCGTGTTGCTGGCTCCGATGGAAGATGTGACAGATCAAGCATTTCGGCTTTTATGCAAGGAGTTTGGTGCTTCGATGGTCTATTCTGAATTCGTGAGTTCAGATGCTTTGATACGTTCTGTCAACCGCTCTTTACAAAAGATTACTGTATGCGAGGAGGAGCGTCCTGTGGCTGTCCAAATATATGGAAGAGATGTGGCATCAATGGTGGAAGCGGCTAAAATCATTGAGGCAGAAGCACATCCAGATGTGTTGGATATCAACTTTGGCTGTCCTGTGAAGAAAGTGGCAGGCAAGGGTGCTGGTGCTGGAATGCTGAAGAATATTCCGCTCATGTTGGAAATCACTAAAGCTGTCGTTGAGGCTGTACACCTTCCTGTGACGGTGAAAACACGTTTGGGATGGGATCATGAGCATAAAATTATCGTGGAACTAGCCGAACAACTACAGGATTGCGGCATCAAAGCATTAACGATTCATGGAAGGACACGCAGTCAGATGTACACAGGAGAGGCTGACTGGACACTGATTGGTGAAGTGAAAAATAATCCAAGGATGTATATCCCTATCATCGGTAATGGGGATATTACTTCACCTGAACGCGCTAAGGAGTGTTTCGACCGCTATGGGGTGGATGCCGTGATGGTAGGTAGAGCTACCTTCGGCCGCCCTTGGATATTTAAGGAAATACGCCATTATCTGGATACAGGGATACCTATTGAGGGTATGACCAATCAATGGAAACTAAATGTATTGCGACAGGAGATTCTGAAAAGTGTTGCATGTAATGCAAAAGGTGAGTTGGGGGGAATCTTACATGTGCGCCGGCATCTGGCTGCTTCACCACTCTTCAAAGGAATACCGAATTTCCGCCAGACGCGTATCAGAATGTTAAGGGCAGAAACCGTTAGCGATTTGTTCTCAATTCTCGATGAAATCGAGGATTTATTGTGAATTGAGTGCCATATCGCGAATCATGCGGAGTTCTGGATAGGTGAAAATGATGGTTACCGTTTTCCCTGTTTCCACTCCAGTATATTCATACATTAGGTCAGATTTTGCATCTATCAGCTGATTCACCATTGGCATCATCGATGGTGTCTGAATAATGGTTTCGATTGTGGCGTTTTTCATACCTTTAGCAAATGCCTCGTTGCTTAGGGGATTGTCGAATCTGACGATGCTGTCTTCTGCAACGGTGTAGCAATAAGTCCATTTTTTGTTACCATACACAACTCCCATCAGGACATATTTGTCTCCAGTTTTACTGGGACACGTAGCATTCACTGTCTCGGCAGTCTTTTCCAACACTTCTTGGGCATGCTGCTCAGAACGTAGTACACTATCTACTAAATTGCGTTGCTTCTGATTACAAGCAACCAATCCCGTCATCACCAACAATCCTATAATTACTTTTTTCATATTCCTTTGTTTTTATTTGTTGCATCTTGCACAGCCGACACATTGATCTAACTCACCTTTTAGACGTTGTTCTATCATGATGTGCAAACGGTCGCAAAGTGATGTAATCGGTATCTCGTCAATAACTTGTCCCACGAAAGCCTGCATCAGCAACATACGTGCTTCAGCTAGGGGTATTCCACGTTGACGGAGGTAGAAAAGTGCCATTTCATCGAGCTTCCCAACTGTACTTCCGTGCGAACACTTCACATCATCGGCATAGATTTCCAACATTGGCTGGGTGTACATTCGGGCCTCATCGCTGGCACAAATATTCTGATTGACCTCTTTGCTAACAGACTTTTGTGCCCCTTCTGCTACATATACCTTTCCTGCAAATGCTCCTACCGATTGTTCATCGACTACATACTTATAGAGTTCGTGGCTGGTGCAGTTTGGTACTTCGTGACGAATCAATGTGTTATTATCTACCGTTTGATTTTTATCTGCCATCACACAACCATTGAGTGTCACTTCACCAAATTCTCCTTTCAGATAGGCCTTAATGGTGTTGCGAGTGGTTCCATTGAATAAAGAGATATTGTTGTGTTTTACGGTAGCATAACGACCCATGTGGAAGTAGACATTATTGAAACGGGTACACGATGTGTGTGTTTCTTCCAGTTCATATAGTTGCAGGGTTGCGTTATCGCCAACAAAAACTTCGATGACTTGAGTAGCCAGATAGTGGTACTTATCACGCGTCATGTAATGTAGCAGCAATACAGCTGATGCCCCTTCTTCCAATATAATCAGTATACGTTTGTGCTCCATTTGGTCAACCCCGGCAGCAAAGATATCATTCAGTTCAATGGGTTTTTCAAGCTGTTGATTTTTTGTCAAATAAATGCAGAGACATTCCTGTGTGAGGGCAGTATTGAGTGCCGTGATAGGGTCATGGTTATCTGCTACTTTATTATAATAGCGATTCAACAACTCTGTATTGTTAACACTAATTGGATTGCCTTTGATAGCAGTAAGTGGAGTGGCTTTCAAAAGCATGGAATAGTTTTGTTTGCCATCAAAGGCTGCTCGTACATCGATATAACGATAGTCTTCCACCTTTTTTGCGGGAAACCCCTGCGTACTAAAGGCTTCCATCGCTGCATCGCGATACTGATTGAGGCTATCGGGGGCACCAGCAAGCAGTTTGGCTCGATTAGCTGCGTAAAGATCTATGTATGACTGTTCCAAGCTCATTCCTTTATCCAATCAAATCCGTTATCTTCAATTTCTTTTGCCAATTCTGGTCCTGCGGTTTTCACAATCTTGCCATCCAACAGCACATGAACGAAGTCTGGACGGATGTAATCGAGTAGCCGCTGATAGTGTGTGATAACGAGAGCACTGGTTTGTGGGGTGCGAAGTTTATTGAACCCATCTGCAACAACTCTCAGCGCATCCACATCAAGACCACTATCGGTTTCGTCAAGGATGCAGAACGTAGGTTGAAGCATCGCCATCTGGAAGATTTCATTACGTTTCTTTTCGCCTCCAGAGAAACCTTCATTGACGGAACGTGATACCAGTTTCTTATCTATGTCTACCAGTTTCTGGGTATCGCGCATCAGTTTCAGAAACTCAGTAGACTTCAGCGGCTCCTGTTTCAGTGCCTCTCGACGAGCATTGACTGCTGCACGCATGAAGTTAGTCATGCTGACACCTGCAATTTCCACGGGTGATTGGAAAGAAAGGAAAATACCGGCATGGGAACGTTCCTCTGGTGTCATAGACAACAGGTCTTGCCCGTTGAAGGTGATGCTACCGTCAGTCACTTCGTATTTAGGATGGCCAACTATCACATTACTCAACGTACTCTTTCCTGCACCATTAGTACCCATCAAGGCATGTATCTCGCCATCACGAATGGTAAGATTGATTCCTTTTAATATTTCTTTGCCTTCAACTCGGGCATGTAAGTTCTTGATTCTTAACATTTCTCTTTATTTCGTTATCACGTAATTACGTTATTACGATTTGGTTTAACCTACCGTTCCTTCGAGCGAAACACTGAGTAGTTTTTGTGCCTCCACAGCAAACTCCATTGGTAGTTTATTGATTACATCTTTTGCATAGCCGTTCACAATCAGTCCTACCGCTTCTTCTGTTGGGATTCCACGTTGATTACAATAGAACAACTGGTCTTCGCTGATTTTCGACGTGGTAGCTTCATGTTCCACAATTGCAGAGTTGTTATGACAGTCAATATATGGGAATGTATGTGCTCCACACTCACTACCTAATAGGAGGGAATCGCACGAACTATAATTACGAGCTCCCTCTGCTTTCGCTCCTATTTTGACCAAACCACGATAGGAATTCTGACTTCTCCCCGCAGAAATACCTTTACTGATGATAGTACTTTTTGTATTCTTCCCCACATGAATCATCTTAGTGCCTGTATCGGCTTGCTGGTAATGATTGGTGACGGCTACGGAATAGAATTCGGCTTGTGAGTTGTCGCCACTCAATACACAACTTGGATATTTCCATGTAATAGCTGACCCTGTTTCGACCTGCGTCCACGATAGTTTGCTGTTGACACCTCTAAGATGTCCACGTTTTGTCACGAGGTTCAACACTCCTCCTTTTCCGTTTTCGTCACCTGGATACCAGTTCTGAACGGTGGAGTATTTCACTTCAGCATTGTTCATCACGACAATCTCTACAATTGCAGCATGCAATTGATTTTCGTCACGCATTGGAGCCGTACAACCCTCCAGATAAGATACATAGCTGTCGTTATCAGCGATGATGAGCGTACGTTCAAACTGACCCGTGTTGCGGGCGTTGATGCGAAAGTAGCTGCTCAGTTCCATCGGACAGCGCACGCCTTTAGGAATATAGACAAAAGAGCCATCAGAGAAGACTGCCGAATTGAGAGCAGCAAAGAAGTTGTCACGATAGGGAACGACAGTGCCTAAGTACTGCTGTACCAGTTCTCCGTATTCTTTGATGGCTTCGCCGATAGAACAGAAGATGACACCCTTCTCACGTAATTGCTCCTTGAAAGTGGTTTTTACGCTGACACTGTCCATAATAGCGTCGACCGCGGTATTGCCGCTCAATGCCAGACGTTCCTCAAGGGGAATACCTAATTTGTCGAAAGTCTTTTCCAGTTCTGGATCAATCTTTCCTAATTTATCGGCATCTTCAGCTTTTTTCGCTGTTGGATCAGCGTAATAGCTGATGGCTTGATAATCAATAAAGGGCACATGTACATGTCCCCATTTAGGTTCCGCCTGCTCTTGCCAGTAGCGGAAAGCCTTCAGCCGAAAGTCGAGCATCCATGTTGGCTCGCCTTTCTTTGAAGAGATGAGCCGAACGATGTCTTCGTTCAGCCCTTTCTCAATGATTTCTGTATGTACGTCAGTGGTGAAGCCGTACTGATATTGCTTATCGGCTACCTGCCTAACATACGCATTTTTGTTTTCGCTCATCAAATTATAAATTATGCATTAAGATGATGCATTATCATAGTTTCTGCTTAACTTCAATCTCTGTGAAGGTCTCCAGGATATCTCCTTCGTGGATATTATCGTAGTTCACAATTGAGATACCGCATTCGAAATTCACACCTACCTCTTTCACATCGTCCTTGAAGCGTTTCAAAGCGTTAATCTGACCAGTGTAGATGACAATACCATCACGAATGACACGTACCTTATTACTACGCTGCACCTTTCCGCTGGTAACAAACGCACCAGCCACGGTTCCCACCTTGGTGATGTGGTAAACCTGACGTACCTCAAGGTTGGCGGTCACTTCTTCCTTTGTCTCTGGTGCAAGCATACCTTCCATCGCACTCTTGATCTCTTCGATAGTGTCGTAGATGACAGAATAGAGTCGAATATCTACGCCTTCTTGCTCTGCCAAGGCACGTGCAGCTTTTGAAGGACGAACCTGGAAACCAACGATGATGGCATCGGAAGCTGCTGCGAGAGTGACATCGCTCTCACTGATTTGCCCGACGGCCTTATGGATGACATTCACCTGAATCTTCTCTGTAGAGAGTTTGATAAGTGAGTCGCTTAATGCTTCGATTGAGCCGTCCACGTCACCTTTCACTACAATATTGAGTTCCTTGAAGTCACCAAGAGCGATACGGCGACCCAACTCATTGAGGTCTATACGCTTCATGGTACGCAAACCTTGCTCACGCTTCAGTTGCTCACGCTTGTTACAGATGTCACGTGCTTCCTGTTCCGTATCCATCACATGGAAAGTATCGCCAGCGGTTGGTGCACCGTTCAATCCTAGAATTACAGCAGGTTCGGCTGGCAGTGCTTTCTCGATACGTTGTCCACGTTCATTGAACATCGCTCTGACACGTCCGAAATGGGTTCCTGCCAATACGACATCACCTTGATGTAAAGTTCCGTTCTGACAAAGCACAGTAGCTACATATCCACGTCCTTTATCGAGTGTCGATTCAATCACAGACCCCGTTGCCTTACGGTTAGGGTTGGCGCGAAGGTCGAGCAACTCGGCTTCTAACAGCACCTTATCCATCAGTTCGTCAACACCGATTCCTTTCTTTGCACTGATTTCCTGACTTTGGTATTTTCCTCCCCAATCTTCAACCAATAGATTCATATTTGCCAGTTGTTCCTTAATTTTCTCAGGATTGGCTCCGGGCTTATCTATCTTGTTGATAGCAAACACCATCGGAACACCTGCTGCTTGGGCATGTGCGATGGCTTCCTTTGTCTGAGGCATGATGGCATCATCAGCTGCGATAATGATGATGGCGATATCGGTTACCTGAGCACCACGAGCACGCATTGCAGTAAACGCTTCGTGTCCTGGGGTATCGAGGAAAGTAATATGACGTCCGTCCTTCATCTTCACGTTGTAGGCACCAATATGCTGTGTGATACCTCCAGCTTCACCTGCAATCACATTGGTCTTGCGGATATAGTCAAGCAACGAAGTCTTACCATGGTCTACGTGGCCCATCACAGTGATAATAGGAGCACGTGATTCAAGATCTTCTTCCTTGTCTTCTTCTTCAACGATGGCATTGCTGACCTCACCACTGACATAGCTGGTTGTGAACCCAAATTCTTCTGCAACGATATTGATGGTTTCAGCATCCAAACGTTGATTGATACTTACCATCACACCGATTGACATACAAGTACCTATTACTTTGTTTACTGGTACATCCATCATAGTTGCCAATTCATTCACGGTTACGAATTCTGTGAGCTGCAGCACTTTGTTGTCTGCATTTTCCTCTTCTTCCATCTCCTGACGATGGCGTTCACGTTTCTCCTTGCGGTTCTTCACACTGCTTTTAACCGACTTGGTGGTCAAACGTGCCAGTGTTTCTTTAACCTGCTTTGCTACTTCTTCGTCAGTGAGTTCGGCTTTTACCTCTTTCTTCTTCTTGCTCTTCTTTCCCTGCTGAGGTATATTCTGGCCATTAGGATACTGATTGTTCTTTCCGCCTTGAGGGCCTTTTTCAACCTTAGGGTTGGTCTTTTGCTGACTTGCTACAGCATTGATATCCACCTTCCCTTTGTTGATTCGTTTACGTTTTTTCTTTTGACCGTCAGCACTTTCTTTATTATCACCAAGTTCCTGCATCACCGACTCCTTGTACTTCATTTTAGCTTCCTGACGTGCACGCTCCTTCTCCTCTCTTTCCTTCTTGCGTTCAGCCTTTGATTTCTTGTCTGGACGAGTCTTTGTGTTGATATTATTGAGATCGATGAAGCCAACTTGCTTAAAGTTCAGACCTGGATCTGGAGTGGCAACATGGAATACTTCGTCTGTTGATTCTTCCAACGGAGTCTTACCCTTTTGAGAAGGCTGTTCTTCCTGAATTTCGTTATCATCGAACTCCACTTCTTCTTCATCAACCTCTTTAGACTGTGGAGTGTCAGCAACAACTGAAGTTTCTGAAATGTCTAGAGTCTCCGTATTTTTTGGCGTTTCTGGTTCAGGCTTTTTCTCTACTACAGAAGTCTTTTCTTCTTGTAGTTTGCCTAATACTTTCAGTTTGGCCTTCCGTTCACTTTCAAGACGGAAAACCTCCTGTTGTTCTTTCTGCTTTTTTAATTCGGCTTCACGCCGCAGTTGTTCTTGCAGTTCTTTGGCTTTACGTTCGGCTTTTTCCTGTTGTTCCCTCTCTTTCCGCTTTTGGATATGAAGGTTGGTTTCCTGTTTTTTCTGCATATCACTACCAAATTCCTTGAGCAAAATATTGTACTGCTCATCTGTTATCTTGGCATTGATGCTTGCATCCTCCAAAGGTTTCCCTTTTTTCTGCAGGAACTCAGCAACAGTGTTGATTCCAACGTTTAATTCCTTTAATGCTTTATTTAATCTTGGCATCCTATTGTTTATGATTTAACTATTTACGATTTAGCTATTTTCATCCTCAAACTCTGCCCGAAGGATTCTCAGAACTTCGTCTACAGTATTCTCTTCGAGATCAGCTTTCTCGATAATCAAGTCACGTGGTGCGTCGAGCACAGCTCTGGCAGTATCAAGACCAATCTTTTTGATAGCTTCGATAACCCATTCTTCGATTTCATCTTTGAATTCATCGAGATAGATATCGTCCATATTCTTTTCGTTTTCATCCAATTCACGGAATACGTCGATAGTATAGCTGGTAAGCATACTTGCCAACTTGATATTCATACCGTTCTTGCCGATTGCAAGCGATACCTGATCCGGGTTGAGATATACCTCTGCCTTACGCTCTTCCTCGTTTAGGGTGATTGAGTTAACACGAGCTGGAGCTAAAGCACGCTGAATCAGCAACTTGTCGTTAGTAGTGTAATTGATGACATCGATATTCTCGTTGTGAAGTTCACGTACGATTCCATGGATTCTCGAACCTTTTACTCCCACACAGGCTCCTACAGGATCGATGCGGTCGTTGTAGCTCTCTACTGCTATCTTAGCTCGTTCACCTGGGATACGTGCAATCTTATGGATCGTAATCAATCCATCATTGATTTCTGGCACTTCTTGTTCCATCAATCGTTGCAAAAATATTGGTGCCGTACGGCTTAAAATAATTTTTGGATTGTTGTTCTGATTGTCCACGCGGAGCACTACGGCGCGTGCGGTCTCACCTTTGCGGAAGAAATCTGTTGGGATCTGCTCTGTCTTTGGTAATAGCAGTTCGTTGCCTTCGTCGTCAAGCAACAGGGTCTCGCGTTTCCAAATTTGATAAACCTCAGCAGTAATAATAGTACCTACCTTATCGATGTACTTATTGTACAGGTTGTCATGTTCCAGTTCCAGAATCTTCGAAGCCATCGTCTGACGTAGGTTTAAGATAGAACGGCGTCCGAAGTCGCTGAAGTTAATTTTTTCTGCAACATCTTCACCTATCTCGTAGTCCTCGTCTATTTTCTGTGCCTCACTCAAACCGATCTGAGCATTGGTATCCTCCACCTCGTCATCAGCAACGACTACTCTATTACGGTATATTTCAAAGTCTCCATTTTCAGGGTTCACGATCACATCGAAATTCTCATCAGAGCCATACTGCTTCTGGAGTACGTTGTGAAACGATTCCTCAATTACACTAACCAGTGTCGTACGATCAATGTGCTTTGTCTCCTTGAACTCCTTAAAGGTGTCAATAAGACTGATTTGTTCTTCGTTTTTCTTTGCCATTATATGTTTTTTTATTTTTGATCTTTATTCTTTATTTTTAAAAATGAATTACTGTCTTCACCCACTTTATTTCATCGTATTTAAATTCTTTTGTCACTTCAACTACGACAGGACGCTTCTTCCCTTCTACTTTTTGCTTCTCTGAATAGTAGAGGGTGATTGCTGTTTCGTTCGCATCAGTCAGAACGCCCTGTAACTTTTTACCGTCAAGTGGCATCACTTCCACTTCGTTACCAATGTTATTTTGGTATTGCTGCAGCACTTTCAACGGCTGACCAATACCAGCTGAACCTACCTCCAGTTCGAAGTCTTCTTCATCACGATTTAAGTGCGACTCGATAAAACGGCTCAAGTCACAGCAGTCTTCAATCCATACTCCATCCTTGTGGTCAATCTCAACAACGATTTTGTTCTCTTTGTTTACGGTTGCATCTACGAAGAAATAATCCTTTCCTTCGAGCCATTCATCAACCAATGCTTTAATCTTATTACTATCTATCATATATCTGAAACATTACAGAAGGAGGAACTTTTCAGCCCCTCCTTCTTTATTTCACGATGCAAAGATACACTAATCCCACAAAATGACCAAATATTTTCTACATTTTTTTATATTTTCACTCCTTATCAGCTCCTTGATACCTTATTTATATATCTCATATAGTCAATTTGTGTGCAAAAACTCACAACCTTACTACTTCGTCACATAATTCACAAACCACAGGACGATGAGTAATGAATATCATTGTCTTTTGTGGGTATGTGGCAAAAAGTCGACGATACAACTCCCGCTCAGTCTGTTCATCTAATGATGCGCTGATTTCATCCAACAACATAATGTTACCTGGTCTTAGCAGACCTCGGGCAATAGCGATACGTTGTGCCTGTCCTTCACTTAAACCACCGCCACGCTCACCACATTCAGTATCCATGCCGTCTGGCAGGTTGAACACAAAATCTGCCATCGCTGTATGAAGAACTTGATGCAATTCATCATCTGTGGCATCTGGTTTGGCGATTATAAGGTTGTAGCGAATGGTGCCGCTCATAAGGGTGTTGCCTTGTGGTACGAATACAAAGTTAGTGCGGGTGTGTTCGCTGATGGGTTGCTGACTATCGGTATTAAAAAGCATCATATTTCCCTGCTCGGGTTTGATTAATCCGAGCAGCAGACGGAACATGGTGGTTTTGCCAGCACCTGTCTGCCCCATTAAAGCAGTTTTGCTGCCTGGTTGGAACTGATGGGTGAAGTGTGATAGGATTTCACGGTCTTCAGAAGCATAACGGAAACAGATGTCATGAAGACTCAGACCCAATATGCCTTCCATCATATGTCGCTTGTCATCAAGTGCTTCTTCTGCTTCCAAATGTTCCATTTCCTCCAACCTGTCAATGCTGGCTGAAGCCTGAAACATCTGTGGCATCATATTGACCATTTGTAAGATGGGTTGCTGTATTTGTCCTACCAACTGAAGGAAAGAGGTCATCACACCGAAGGTGATGAGACCATTTCTGAGTTGTAAACCGCCCCAGATAAATGCGAAGATGTAACCCAAACTGAAGCTACAGCCAATCAATACACGAAACACCACGGTGAATTGTGCTCGGTGGTTTACTTTTCCTCTTAGGTCATGCTGCATGTTGTCCAATCGTCCTGTTACCCAGTCACCGCTCTCCAATGAGCGCAGCACGGCATTATGCTCCATGGACTCCTGCACCAACATTTGTATAGTACTCTCCTGTTGGCGAATTTCTTGTGTCATCTTGCGGATTTTCATGGCAACCAACTTGCCAATCAGGATAAACACTGGTGTGAATAACAATAGCATCCAGGCCAGACGCCCATCCATTGATTGCATCAGCAAGAATGCGCCGATTAACTGGAAAATGGTGATACAGAGATCGGGAATGATGCTTGTTGTGGCTGAACTTACCGTACCGATATCTTTTTCCAATCGTGAAGAGATATCGCCAGAGTGCATTTCTTTCTGTTCATACATCTGTCGTCGAAACAGGTGGCTGAAGAGCCGCAATCGGATGGATGTGCTCTGAATCGCCTCTGTTTTCACTCCCCAGTAATAATAGACTTGACGGCATGCGATACCTCCAAGTACAGTAGCTACGATATATGCCACCATTACCACGATGTCACCATCATTACCTGTCTTGATTGTTACATCAATGAACTGCTTACACAGCCAAACCATCAGCAGGCCGAGCGACACTCGCCCAATGCCAGCCAACGTACGTATCAGCATGTTCAACCTGATGCCTACCGTGTTATGCCAAAGCCATATAACGTATTTCATGACCTATCAACTCTCCACCAATCCTGCTTCCTGCCAACCTTCTGTCAGTTTCTTTACGTCGCTGAGTGCCTGCTCACGGTTTACTTCATACTCCTCCGTCAGTGCATCTGCCAACTGCTCTACAGTGAAGTTGCCCAATTCCAATGCTTTATTCCATAGCACAGCAGCAGTTTCGTTCAGGCTGATCAGTTTCCCAAAATTAACGGTCTCGGCACCTTCGCCTACAATTACTTTCTCGCCGCACACTTCGCGCAGTACAAATCCATTTTTCAGTTTCATATTACGAAATTCATTTTTAATAATGTTCTACGATAGATGGCCAGAATCCAACGCCTCACAGGTAGCAATTTGTTCCACAGCCGAGCAAAGCGAAGCCTTTTTTCCGAATATAGGTATCGACGCTTACCATTTGGAGCGATGACATATTCAGCAACCGCCGCCACTTCGTCCACCCCACATTGTTCAACACCGCTACTGTTTCCGTCGCCCATCAGCCTCACCCAACTACCTTCGATGTCAATGATACGATGTATCACATAATGTGTTCCATTTACCCAAGCCAGTACCACATCACCTACTTTCAATGCCGACTGAGGCTTGACAAGCTCCACGCTCTCCTTGCCCCCAAGAATGAATGGATGCATGCTGCTGCCTTTTACAGCCAGTACCACCCGGCGTCCTTCCTGCAGCAAAGCAATTGACTCATGGATGAGCATATCCCCATACATTGTCTTGATCGTCGTTTCCATTACCTCATCTTTTCACCTTTAACTTTTCAACTCACAACTGTTTCACAGCATACCCTCGCAGCCTCCTCGTCAGGCAGACAATCTAAATGCCACATCGGAGCATGAGTAGCAATCAGGTTTTCTGTCTCATGCAGTCCTTCTGCCAATCGACTATCCCAACGCTTGCCTGAGATGGACATCATAAGGGCGGCATAAGCTTCAATCGGTTTGAGACGTCGAATGATGTTTGCTGGTGCCTGAGCCAGCAGAACGATTGCTCCTAACGGATAGCTCACATTGCGATAACAATGCGTCTTACCACTCCAAGGTGAACCATAAACCCAAATAGTGCCATCATTAAGGATTCTCACCACGGGGTTATCATCATTCACCAATTCCGTACCCTCGATATACTGAAGCCATAATTTGGAATGAGTACTCTTGCCAGTGCCACTTGGCCCCAAGAACATGTATGCCCTGTCCCGATAACTGACTACCGACGAGTGGAACAATGCCGTAAGTTTGTTGGAAGTGGCTAATGCATACATTACCATCAGCGCATTGTTAACTCCAAACAAATTACAATCCTCAGCATAGATTTCGCCCTGTTGATAGTCTTTGCTACATAGGAGTACACCCTTCAGTTTCCCATGCAGGAAAAACTGAAAGCAAGGATGTTCGTCGATATGTCCAGCATTGATTGACTGCCCTTCGTCCTCTTGAACCACTTCCATATTGAAGTTGTCCATGTCAATCGGTGTTGAGCTGAGTTTGAGACGAAACACCACATCGTCAGTCGGATCAGTAACAAACGGCTCATATTGCCAGAGATCAAGCTCAATGCTCTCGTTACCAACCGTTTCCAATGCAAAGACATGACCTGCCACCTTATAATATATTTCTTTCATATTGTTCAATTAGGGTGCAAAGATAGTGCAAATTGCGAGAATAGCCAAAGTTTTTCTTGAGTTTTTCCGAAAAGAGGTATATCTTCAGCAATTTTTAATATATAGAGGACCTTCGGACATGGCAAAAAAATTTTTTAATTCGTTTTAAACCTTTTCATGTTTCGGTGGTCAAAAGCATGAAGTTGAAGAATAATTGAAGGGTTGAAGAATCACAAAATTGTAGAAAAAGGAATATTCATTATTAACAAACAAATTAAAAAATTACATTACGTATGAAGAAATTAGTTTTCGCACTCGTAGCAATGATGATTACTACATGCAGTTTCGCACAGGCTCCTCAAGGTGGCTTTGGTGGCGGTATGGGACAGTTCAATCCTGAAGACATGGCTAAGCGTCAGGCAGACCAGTTGAAGACCACTTGTGAACTCAACGATGAGCAGTACAAGAAGGTTAAAGACTACTATGTAGAGCAGTCAAAGGCTCAGATGGAGCAAATGCAGAAGATGATGCAGGGCGGCCAAGGTGGTGGTCAGATGGACATGCAGGCTATGCAGAAGCAGATGCAGGAGCGTCAGGAAGCTCAGAACAAGTTCTTGAAGGGTGTTCTCACAGAGGATCAGTTCAAGAAGTATGAAACAGCTCAGGCAGAGCGTCGTCGTCAGTTCCAAGGCATGGGCGGCGGTGGCCAAGGTGGTCCTCAGGGACAGCGTCCACAAGGACAGCGTCCTCAGGGTGGTCAAGGTGGCTTCGGTGGCGGCTTTGGCGGTGGCTTCCCAGGCGGTGGTCAGCAATAATAACTCAATAAGTATAATTCACTCAAAGAAATCTTTGAACGTGCCGATGCAAACAGCATCGGCTTTTTTTTTGCCGCCTCTGGAGGATGCACGTGCGCTGCCCAGGATTGTGCAAGTGTAGGCTCCTCGAGGGTGCAAATGCAGGTTCACTTGCCCGCTTCGTCAACTCATTCATTCATTTTTTAGAGCAAGAACGTACATAATATGTGATTCAGATTTCAGATTTCAGTTTTCTCATGAGCACGACAAAGGTTCGTAACAAAAATTTTATTATATATTATTAATATATAATAAATTCTATTATCTATGTTTTCTTCCAGTAGTTGGTAATAGCTCACAGAAAAAACTGAAACTGAAACAACTGAAACAAAATAGATAGAGACAAGCGGGAAAATGACAGGATAACGGTAGAAAAATCGTAAATCGTAAATCGTAAATCGTAAATAATTTGTACCTTTGCACCCAAATTAGTTTAAGCTTATGGAACAAAACTTATTGGTGTACAATACCCTGACCCGTCAGAAAGAGTTATTTCGCCCACTGAATGCCCCCCATGTGGGGATGTATGTGTGCGGACCAACTGTGTATGGAGATGCCCATTTGGGACATGCTCGCCCAGCCATCACGTTTGACATAGTTTTCCGTTACCTGCGTCATTTAGGATATAAGGTGCGTTATGTGCGCAACATTACTGATGTAGGGCATTTGGAGCACGATGCAGACGAGGGTGAGGACAAGATAGCAAAGAAGGCACGATTGGAACAGTTGGAGCCAATGGAGGTTGCCCAGTATTATACCAATCGTTTTCACGATGCGATGGCAGCGCTTAATGTGCTTCCTCCGTCAATTGAACCTCATGCCACAGGACATATCATTGAGCAGGAGCAGTTGGTTCAGGAAATACTGGACAATGGGTTTGCCTACGAATCGAATGGCTCTGTCTATTTTGATGTTGAGGCTTACAACAAGAAGCATAAATACGGGGTGCTTTCAGGTCGCAATCTCGATGATATCATCAATAACTCACGTGAGTTAGCAGGTGTGGGCGAGAAGAAGAATCAGGCAGATTTTGCCCTATGGAAGAAAGCCCAGCCTGAACATATCATGCGCTGGCCTTCGAAGTGGAGCGATGGTTTCCCTGGATGGCATTGCGAATGTACGGCTATGGGGCGTAAGTACTTAGGTAGCCATTTCGATATTCATGGAGGAGGTATGGATCTCATCTTCCCACATCACGAATGTGAAATAGCACAGGCTGTAGCTAGTCAAGGTGACCAAATGGTTCATTATTGGATTCATAACAACATGATTACCATCAATGGTCAGAAAATGGGTAAGAGTTTGGGCAATTTCATAACCTTGCAGGAGTTCTTCGATGGTAGCCATAAGGATAAGGACGGCAATGAAATGCTGGTACAGGCATACGCACCGATGACCATCCGCTTCTTCATCCTTCAGGCTCACTATCGCAGCACAGTTGACTTCAGCAACGATGCTCTCATCTCTGCAGAAAAGGGATTGGAGCGACTGATAGATGCCCACAAGGCATTGAAATCGATTCAGCCTGCGATTGATGGAACCGTAGGAATGGATTATGTTGACAATCTGCGCCAGCAGTGTTACGAAGCACTCAATGACGACTTCAATACACCAATTGTCATCAGTCATCTGTTCGATGCCACTCGTATTATTAATCAGATTGTTGATAAGAAAGCCACCATCACAGTCGATGTGCTCAACGCACTTACAAAGACATTCGAACTCTTTGCATTCGACCTTTTAGGACTGAAAGTAGCCGTAGGAGGTAATGGTGGTAGTGAGGCACGCGAAGAAGCATTTGGGAAAGTGGTTGACATGTTACTGGAGCAACGAATGAAAGCCAAAGCTAATAAAGACTGGGCTACGAGTGATATGATTCGCGACCAGTTGGCTGCGCTTGGTTTTGAAGTGAAAGATACGAAAGACGGCTTCACATGGAAGCTGAATAAATAACCGTTATCCCCCCTTGACCTCAAATAGTTATGAGTAAACTACAGAACTTTTTACAAAAGTCGCAGAAGATACTGATGTTCACCTCGTTGGTGTTCCTCATTATCTGTCTGGGTGCAACAATATGGGCAGCATCAGTTTTGCACGATTCTTCGCTCTATCTGTATGCTGCCGTATTTGTGCTAGCAATTATTTGGTTTAGCATTACAATTTATAGAAGCTACAAGAAGTAACACCAGTTTACTCCAACAGTTTCTTCAGGGTTTCATCGTCAGGATGCTCTGTGTAGTAGGCGATAAACTCTTTGGGTGTCATGCCAAAGTACTCGCGGAACGTATTACTGAAATGTGAATGTGATGAGAAGCCTACTCGATAGGCCACCTCAGAAACGTTCACATTATTGTTTATCAGCAGATAGGCTGCTTGCTTCAGACGATATGAGCGGATAAAATTGTTGGGTGATACACCGTAGCGGTCTTTCATCTTGCGGTTAAGGTGTACACGACTAATGCCAACAAGTGTGGCTAACTCGTTCACACCAAACGACGAATCGTCTAGATTCTTCTTCAGATTCTCATTGATGCGTACAAACAACTTATCGTCAGCACTGTCGATGGTTTGTTCTGTGTAATCAAAATCTACCTCATTACGACGCAATTTACCCATCATCTTTTCTCTCACCTTAAGCCCCTGAGCAATAGCTCCTTTCAGTTTCAGCACATTGAATGGCTTACTAATAAAGTGGTCGACTTGTAGATTCAAACTTGTGATTTCTGCCAAATCGCTGTTCTCACTGGTCAGCATCACAATCGGTAGATTGTCTGTCTCTGGATTTGCCTTGATACGTTTACACAATTCGATACCGTTGCCGTTAGGCATGCGGATATCAGTCACAATTGCATCAGGGCGAGCAGTAAGAATCTTCTGCCAAGCAGTGTTGCCACTATGTGCAATAATGACATTATACTTATCGGAAATCTGAGACGCGACATATTTACACAGCCCTTGATCGTCATCGACAATCAATACAGTCTTCTTATTCTTTGTAATGGTATCATCATCTGTATCTTCATCTTCTGCATCCATTTTTATATCTGTGAACAATTCATGTTGCAGTTCATCGTTTTCCTCGTCTTGACGTGGCGATAATTCCTCTTTTGTTAGATGTGTTTTGTGTTTAGGGAACAGCATGACAAATTCCACACCGTCTGGTTCCATATTGTGGACAGATATCATGCCATGATGCAGATGGACGAGTTCATTCACAAGATTCAATCCAATGCCCGATCCAACGGTCTCGTTTTCTGCGCTATTAGCTTGGAAGAATCGTTCAAACACATGTGGCAAGTCTTCTTTCGAAATATATGAACCGCTATTGTATATTCTAATTTCCAACCATTCGGTGGCATCGGCCATAATGCTCTTAGTCCTTATAAGTATTCTGCCATCTTTAGGGGTGAACTTGAAAGCATTTGAGAGAATATTCGCCAAAATCTTTTCGAAATGTACCTTATCGAGCCACAATACTTCGTTAGGGTTCTGGTGTTCAATTTGGTAGTTGATATTCTTTGCGTTTGCATACGATGAGAACGAGTCGAACACATTCTGGGAGTAATCCTTGAAATTAACCTTCGAGAAGTGGAGACGGAACTGACCATTATCGATTTTACGGATGTCCGTAATCTGGTTCACGGTAGTAATCAAGCGGTCGCAGTTGAGTTTCATGACGTTGTACATTGCCATCAGTCCCTTGTCGGAAGTCGACGCCATTAGTTGTGATAATGGTGACACAATCATCGTCAGTGGCGAACGGAGTTCATGAGCGATGCTGGTGAACATTCTCAGTTTGGCTTCCTTTAGGTTCTCTTCCTGACGGGCTTCCATGAGCAATTGCTTCTGGCGCTTACGTTCTGCATAGATCCGATAGCCGAAATAAATAAGGATAAATGCCACGATGAAATAGAGGAGCCATGCTGCCAGCGTATTGTACCAAGGTTGGCGAATCTTAATACTCAGCGTTTTTTCGATAGCCGACTGCTCATTATTTTCCAAGTAGGCTTTGACACGTAGTGTATAGTTTCCTGGTGGCAAATTTGGGTAGTTTGCCTCCAATTCGTTAGTGGCTTTATGCCAATTTTGATCATATCCTTCGAGGAAATACAGGAAACGTATCTGATTAGGAGTAGAATACTCCGCAACACCAAATGTTACAGCCACAGAATTCTGGTCGTGCGATAAAGTAAGCTCAGTCAGGGCGATGACATTGGCATTCATGATGGTTCGCATGTTTTGCTCATCGTAATAGACGGGAACTCCATTGACTTTAACTCCTGTAAAACTGATATCGTGTGTCAATGCCTTTGGAACACGCATCAGCATCGCATTGAAGCGAATGATGCCGTTATCGCCGCCAAACAATATATCGTGTGAATCAGTCAAGTAATGTGCATTACGATGGAATTCGCCAATATGGAATCCCTCGAATGACGAATACTCGTATGATTTCATCGATTGTTTATCAATACGGATGACTGACTTAGAGGTGGTCAGCCAAATATCTTTATCGGCCACTTCAATGGATTTCACGTTTTCGTTGTTCAAGACTTCATGTGATTCCCCATTTTTTATATTATATGAAATAAGCCCCTTGTTGGTACCAATCAGCAATGTCTTGTTCATGACAGCTAAACATTGAGGCATCAAGATGTCAGATTTAGGAAACTTGATTTCCTCGCCCTTCTTCGCCTCAATATTGTAAGCGAAGATACCTTGGGCAGTTCCTATCCACAGCGTTCCATAATCGTCGCAATAAAGAGAATAAATCCAACCATTGAAAGACATAGTAGAGAACAGATTAGTGATGCTTTGGTTGGCTAAGTCTACAGCAAACACACCCTGACCATTGGTCCCAACAAACAGCAAGTCCTTCTTTGCATCATATTGTAATATCATCACATAAGAGGCAGAAAGGAGGTTAAGCCAATTTGGAGTAACGAACTTATTGCCTTGCAAACATTGTAGTCCACCTCCGTATGTACCGACCCAGATAGTATTACGTTTGTCTATTGCAATGGTTTGTACAAGGGACGATTTCAACCCTTCACCAAAAGGTTGAGGTTGGCTACGATATCTTTGGCCCTCCATCTTGAATACTCCACATCCATCTGTGCCTACCCAAAAATCTTGTCCATCGTAAGCGATGGATGTGACACTTGTCGCATTCAGCCTATTGTTGCTGGGCGAGAACGAATAATAGCCAATCTCATTCCGATTGTGTGGAAGAACAAAAATACCCTTTTGAGCAAAGCCGATAATCAGGTTACCTTCTTTGTCGGCAGTAAACGACCTGACTTTCGCATACTCAATATTCATACTTGGGTCATTGTTGATAAATGGAATCAATGATTCGTTGCGCATCATCATCCATAAGCCATGATTATCTGTGCCGACAAGTATGCGGTTATTCTGGTCTTCAAACAAGGTTGTGAGTGGCATAGGGTTGTCCAACGCATTGGCTGCGGCTCTCAAAATTTTTTGGTTAAAGTCATAGACCAACATGCCGTTTCCTGTTGCAAAATAGATGTTCTTCGTCTTTTTGGATTGGATAATATGGCTGATGTTGTTCGATGTCAAAATCCGATCCACATCAGGAGTCGTCTCAAAAGAGGTCTTTTCCATAGTAGTTAGGTTAATCCTAAATACCTGTCGGAATACCACACTACCCCAAAGGTAACCATCTTCATCGATAAACACTTGTGAGCAGAAAGGATAAGGAGCTATCTTACGCAGTTTGCGTGTAAGGGTGGTATCAACTGTCTGGGTTTCTGTGTTGAATACATACAGACCATTACCTTCTGTAGAAATTAACTTCAAGCCAGGTTGATTGTAGTCGACAATATGGTTGATGGAATAGCCCATGATAGAGTCTTCGTCCTCGCTCAATATCTTATGCTCCAAATGGCAAGTGCGACCGTCCAGTAAAAACAAACCATTACTTGTGCCCAGCCAATACGTGTCGTCCTTATATTCAATAATTCTTTTAACGGCATTGATTTGGTCATAATTTTTGAACCGTTTGCTAATGTTATAGAAGTTTGTTCCATCAAACACATCTACAGACGCTGTACCAGCAATCCAAACCAATCCTTTCGAATCTATCGAAATGGAATACATGTCGCTCGAAGTAAGTCCGGATTGTGTGGTATAAAGACGGGAAACTTGCGCAAATGTAACATTGCAGATAAGTAACATCCAAACAGATATCGCCAGTTTATATATGGTTGTTGGAAGATATTTCATACAATTATATGATTAGTCTCTTATTTTTAGTAATGCGCTACAAAGTTAATACATTTTCATTATTTCAAAAAACAAAATCTAAAATAGTTAGCTAATTATTGTAAATTTTGTAACAACAACCGTCTTTTTTCATTTAAAATAAGTGCTTTTCTTGCTTAAAAGCGAAAAACTCTTTCAAATTTGAAACATCGGCATTGCACTATAAATATTAATTTTTAACTTTGCAGTCACAAATCAATTTTGACTAATTCAAAACACCCAATTTATTAATCTTTTTAATCAAAAACAAATTTGAGTATGAAAAAACTTCTACTTTGCGCAGCAATCTTGATGACAAGTTTTGCTGCATTTGCTCAAGATGCTCCCGATGCTTCACAATGGAAGATTGGGGACGATGTTTCAGAAGCAGTCGGCTTTGGAAACTTGAGCTTCGAAAATGATCCTATGGACTGCTGGACATTTAATAGCTCGTCAGGTAGTCTTACAACGACCGGGGGCTTGTTTGAATGTTACTCAGGTGCAGATTGTGATCTTTTTCAGGTGATTCAAATTCCCGCTGGTATGTATGAATTGAACTGCCAGGGTTACTATCGTTTTGGTACCTCATGGGATGTTGACCCTAATTCTTTTGCTGAAGGCTCATGGGAAAATTTGTCTAAACTTTATGCAGTTGCTGGTACTTACGATATTAACAGCAAAGAGTTCACGGCATCTGGTAATGAGTTTTCAAATCCATTGATGCCTCGTTTGTTCGAGGAAGTGTATGAGCAACTCTATGCTGGTCCAAAGGATGGAGAAGATGGCTATCCAGGTTGGGATATGTCAGACGGACAATACAATCAGGTGGAAGGACGTTGGGGGCCTTGCTCTGTCCCAGGCTCCAAGGTTTGGTTCGATAGCAACAAATATCTCCCATTTGAGAGTGACGAGGACGAGACTGTTTACAACAAAGTGACTTTCTTTGTTACAGAAGATTCATGGGTAAAGGTCGGTATCAGCAAAACAGAAGCAAAGGATGCGGATACATTCTTTGCAACCAATTTCCATCTTATTTATAGAGGTACTGCAGATGAGGCAGCGAAGATGGCTTTGGCTTACAAAGCAATGGAAATTGCTCAGAAGAAAGCAGAAGCTCTTGCTGAGGAGATTATGGTTGAATACCCAGCTCTTGGTGCGATGCTGCAGGACGAAATCATGGAACTTGATTACGATGACAAAACAGTTGAAGGCATTGAGGCGGCTACAGCAGCATTCAATGAGCTGTTTACGGCTTATACTCAGCACTATCAGGATGCACAGAAGTTAACCAATGCTATCGCAACTATGGAAGCATTGGCTGCATCAACTGATTATGATGGAAAGGATGCATTTGTTCAGGCAATTGATGCTGCAATCCTTGTTGCTACAGCAGAGGATTTCTCAATTGTTTCTTCCCCAGAGACTTATGCAGAGGCATACAACACTTTGAATGACGCAAAAATTGTTTATATCCTCACTAGCCCAGCAGTTGATGGTGTTTACAATTTCTCAGACATGATTAACCAGCCATTCTTCTGCAACACTGAGAATAATCCTACTTGGGACGAGGAGACAGGTTTCTGGAAGTATGAGAATTGGCCAGAGGCTTGGAGCGACATGGAATTTAGTGGTGACAATCAGGCACATAAGGATGCGAGAACAGTATATTCTGGCGACGTTGTACTGTCTGGTTCTGATGATACAGTTCCATTCAAATGGTATAAGAAAGGTAATGGTGGTCCAGGTTGGGAGGTTTACTTCGACCATCACATGACTTCTTGTAAGGCATGGGCTCCAACGCCAACGAGTGGCATTTCTGTGATTGGTCAGTATCTGAAGGGTTTGCCAAACGGATACTATTCTCTCACAGGTATGGCTGAGTCTTGGACAAATGAAGGTGTTGACGATATTGATACTCACTTCATTATTAGAACGGCAACACAGTCTTCACGTTCTGAGCGTGCAGAACCGCGTGCATGGTGGAATGGAAATACGATAGCTTCTTGGTGTACACTTTCTACTGGCATGGTGGAAGTAACTGATGGCGACGTTTGGATAGAAGCTTCTGTAAACGGTTTCTATTCAATCACAGCATTCCAGCTCTACTACTATGGCGAGGAGCCAGATTTCACAGCTATGATTCAGAAGAAACTGGCAGCTGTGACTGAAAAATCAGAAGAACTTACCTTCCTTGGTGATATCGCTTATGTGAATGGATTGCTGAGTGCTATTCCTGCAACGATTGTTGGTTTCGATGGATACGATGACGCTAACAAGGCAATTGACGAGGCTGAGGATTACATCCAGAAAGCTGTTGCTGCAACTTCAAGCTACTACAGTCTTAGCTCAGACTACGATAAGTTGTTCGACAAGTACAATAATCCTGACGCAGAAGGTTATATCGATGGACCAGTTCAGTCTGATATTCTTATTAAGCCAATGCTTTATGTTGCTGAGCTTGGAACAAAGGAGAAAGATGTATATACCGACATTGCTAAGGCAAGAGAAGTCTTCAATGCATATCAATCTTACCTGAATGCATACGATCAGGCTTCTGTCCTTGACGATGCCGATCTTCAGGCTATCCTTGCAGAGCAAGTCGCTGATCTGAAGGCAAACTACAGCAATGTTGCAACCCTCAATCAGTATGCAACTGCAATTAACTTCTACATTAAGAAGGGTGCAATCATCGCAGCAGGTGGTAAGAACGCATCAGAGACCAACCCAGTCGATATCACTTCACTCATTGTCAACCCAGACTTCGAGAATAGCCCATCAAACGGCTGGAGCGGCAACAGAGGTACAGCAAATGAGTATGCTCGCGGCAACTCAGAAATCTGGAACGTGAACCCAATCGACATGTATCAGATTATTCAAGGTCTGCCAGAAGGAAAGTACGAAATCCGTGTTCGTGCCCTCTATCGTGATGCACGTAATGTACGCGATAACTCTAACCAGAGTTGGACAAGCTATTGGACAGTTGCTGGTGGTGATGTGGATGCATGGGAGCGCCACTTTGCAGAACTTTATGCAAGCACTGGAGAAGGTGATAACGCTATCGAATCTGCAGCATACGTGAAGTCTGTATGCGACGGCAAGTTCACAGAGCCATCGTTCACGAAGTACTATCGCAACAACAGCAATGACTTGGTTGAGGGTGACTATGACCCAGAAACAGAGACTACTGCTATCGATACCATCTGGACCTATTCAGTTCCTGAGGATGATTTGTATGATGAGAATGATGAAGTGATTACCTCAAAGGATGGCTATACAGTTATTCAAAACGGCCCAACTGGTAGATACCTGTTCCAGGATGATAATGGTATTAGCAAGTTCGCTTGGCAGGTTGAGAACACTTATCCATTCGATGAGCGTATCGAGACAGAAGAAGGCGTCTTCTACTATCCATCTTCAATGCTCGGTACAGCTTCTCGCTTCAGTCTCAATCCAGAGGCTTACTGCAACAAGGTTCAGATTGAGATTCCTGCAGGTTCTGACCTCCGCATTGGCTTCCGCAAGAATACAGCTGTTGAAGGCGACTGGGTAATCTTCGATGACTTCCAGTTGTTCTATCTTGGTGGTGACCTTGATAAGAAGCCAGACACAGCTGTTCGTGAAATCCTTGTCAACAATGGTAAGAGCGCAGCTATCTACAACCTCGCTGGTCAGAGAATCAATGCTCTCCAGAAGGGTCTCAACATTGTTGATGGCAAGAAGGTATACGTGAAGTAAGGCCTCTCCCTAACCTTCCCCTCAAGGGAAGGGAATTTGGGAAACACTATAGGTGCTTGGACAGAAATGTCTGAGCACCTTGTTTTTGAAATGTCCGTAAGGAGCGAACTCTTTGTCCGTAAGGAGCGGACTCTCTGTCCGTTAGGTTCGGACTCAATCGCGAATAGATGCTTACGATTCTTTATCATTGCTATATCCACTTTGGAAAAGTGTCTTCTTATATAAAAATAAGGTATAGGAAGCAGTTTTTCTGCAAAAAAATGATAAATGATAAATGGTAAATGGTAAATATTTCGTATCTTTGCAAGACTAAATTTGTATTATGGCACAGAACGATGTGGATTTTAAGATAGACGTGGAAGCTATCGTTAAGAGCAAAGCAGGGAGCAAATACAAGTATTTCCCACGATTTGTTGTCAACTGGCTCAAGAAGATATTACATCAGGACGAAGTGAACCGCTATCTAACAGGCCGTGCCAAAGGGAAGTATGGTCAGGACTTCTTGGACGAGTGTGTCGCCTATCTCGAAATGACTCTTAATGTGAAGGGAATCGAGGAACTGCCATCGAACGAAGGCGGTCGGTACTATACCATCGTGTCCAACCATCCACTT
Organism: Bacteroidaceae bacterium; assembly: GCA_017615245.1. Taxonomy (GTDB): domain Bacteria; phylum Bacteroidota; class Bacteroidia; order Bacteroidales; family Bacteroidaceae; genus Colivivens. The sequence continues at coordinate 11,846 of JAGAAL010000040.1, read as the reverse complement.
GGAGGAGAAGATGGTGTGGCTTTGGGTAGTATTCTGTGTCATAAATACAATAGCAAGATCAAGTATCTTGTCAACGATGTGCTGATGAATCTCGAGGGGTTAGCTCCTTTGTGCATCCCAATCAACAAAACGGGTAGCCAAAGCCGTAATTTTCCCAAGATGGTCGATACTGCTTTCCAGTCAGAGAATAATGTGTTGATGTTTCCTGCAGGGCTTTGTTCAAGAAAGCAACATGGCGTTATTCGTGACCTTGATTGGAAGAAGACATTTATCAGCAAAAGCATCGAATACCAACGCGATGTGATACCCGTACATTTCTCGGGGCAGAACTCAGAGCGGTTCTATCGCATTGCTAACATCTGCAAGGCACTCCACTTGAAAGTAAATTTGGCGATGCTGTTTCTTGTAGATGAGATGTATAAGAATGTAGGGAAATCATTTACTGTCACCTTTGGAGAGCCGATTCCTTGGCAGACATTCGACAAGTCGAAGTCACATGCCGAATGGGCACAATGGGTGAAGGATAAAGTATACGAATTAGATTCATGAAAGAAATTATTGCTCCCATCAACCGAGAAATACTGAAATCGGAACTCACGGAAGACAAGCGCTTGCGACTTACCAATCGCAGCAATAACGAGATTTTTGTTGTCACTTGGCAGAATGCACCCAATGTGGTTAAGGAGATTGGACGTTTGCGTGAGATTGCTTTTCGTGCCGCAGGAGGTGGAACCGGAAAAGAAATGGATCTTGATGAGCTGGATGTGTGTGAGAACCCATACAAGCAACTTATCGTGTGGAATCCTGACGAGGAAGAGATTATAGGTGGCTATCGTTATCTTTTAGGCACAGAGGTGGAGTACGATGAGAAGGGGCAACCTATTTTGGCGACTTCCCACATGTTCCATTTCTCGGATACGTTTATCCATGACTATCTGCCCTACACCGTAGAGTTGGGACGTTCGTTTGTCACTCTGGAGTATCAGGCTACACGCAAAGACACCAAAGGATTATTTGCCCTCGACAACTTGTGGGATGGACTTGGAGCATTGTCGGTCATCATGCCAAACTGTAAGTATTTTTTTGGAAAAATGACAATGTATCCTTCCTATAACCGTAGATGCAGAGACATGATTCTCTATTTCCTTAACAAGCATTTCCCTGATAAGGACAATCTGATTGTTCCAATGAAGCCATTGGCAATCGAGCACGATCCAAAGGAGTTCGAGCAGTTGTTCTGTTATGATGACTTCAAGGAAGATTATGTTATCCTGAATCGTGAAATTCGCAGTTGCGGACTCACTATTCCTCCATTGGTGAATGCCTACATGAGCCTGTCGCCAACCATGAAGATGTTTGGAACAGCTATCAATGACGGCTTTGGAGATGTGGAAGAGACAGGTATTTTGATTGCCATTGATGAAATTATCGAAAGCAAACGTATCCGACATATCGATAATTTTGCGAAAGAACATCCCGAACTGGTTAATCAGTCCATCAAGGTTCTCTCACACATCACCTCGGGTGCCAATAAGGTGATTAAAAAATAAAGACAGCTAAGCAAAAAGAAAGGAAAAACGGGAAAATCGCAAAAAATGCATTTTTTTTGCAAATCGTTTAAACCTTTTTGCTCTTAGTCAGTCAAAGCTATAAAGTAGTAAATAGGTGTTTATCATTTTTTAGAGGACAATGGCACGAGAGTGTAATTATCCTCTTTTTTTTATTAAATTAAAGAATAGTAATTATTATGATGAATTGGCATCAACTCATATCCAACAAGCGCCTGGGACAAGAGGACCAGCACTATCAGAAAAAAGACGATCGTACAGAGTTTCATCGTGATTACGACCGACTGATATTCTCTTCACCTTTCCGTCGATTGCAAAACAAGACACAGGTATTTCCTCTGCCTGGAAGCATCTTTGTGCATAATCGTCTGACTCACAGCCTCGAAGTAGCCAGTGTGGGACGTTCATTAGGCGATGATGTGGCTCACCGTCTATTGATGAAGCATACTGAGTTGAAGGATTCTCATATTATGGAATGTGGTTCTATTGTCAGTGCAGCCTGTTTGGCACACGATATGGGCAACCCTCCATTTGGCCATTCTGGTGAGCGGGCTATTGCTGCTTTCTTTGCAGAAGGAGCAGGACAAAAATACCGGCCTCTTATGACATCCGAACAATGGAACGACCTTACGCATTTCGAGGGTAATGCCAATGCTTTCCGCTTACTTACTCATCAGTTTGAAGGACGTCGTGAAGGTGGATTTGTGATGACTTATTCCACCCTTGCATCTATTGTCAAATACCCCTTCCCGTCCAATCAGGCAGGTAACAAACCGAAATTCGGATTCTTCCAAAGCGAGATAGAAACCTATCGAAAGATTGCCAAGGAGCTTGGGATTATTCAGAAGAACCAAGACGATTCTCAACCTCAATATGCACGCCATCCGCTTGTATATCTTGTTGAGGCTGCTGATGATATCTGCTACGAGATTATGGATATCGAAGATGCCCATAAGTTGAAAATCCTTTCGTCAGACCAAACCAGACAGTTGTTGCTCAATTATTTCGATGAAGAACGTCAGGCTCAAATGAGGAAAGTGTTAGAGCGGGTAACAGACCTTAATGAACAGATTGCCTATCTGCGCTCTTGTTGTATAGGAGCCTTGGAGGCTGCTTGTGTTCAGGTGTTTGTCGAGAATGAAGAAGCAATCCTTAATGGCACATTCGATAATTCACTCATTAAACATCTTGAGGGTCGTATCGGCGAGGCTTATCAGCAATGTGAGAAAGCATCCTATGCTCATATCTATCGCAGTAAAGATGTTGTAGACATCGAGTTGGCTGGTTACAAAATCATCAGTACCCTCATTGACCTCTTCACTACGGCTGCGATGAACCCAGATGCAGCCTATTCACGTCTGCTGCTTGAACGCGTTTCCAAGCAATATAGTGTTCATAGCGAGAATGTTTATGAGCGCATCATGTCTGTACTTGATTATATCACAGGTATGACTGATGTTTATGCACTCGATCTCTTCCGCAAGATTAACGGTGAGAGTATTCCCATCATTTAACTCTTAACACTAAACATTACTTCACCCATTGTTCTGGGTTGAGGCGAGCGCTTTCTTTGCGTAGCTGGAAATGCAGGGTATAGTGCCCGTCGGTATCGGCTCCCACTTTACCTAATGACTGCTTAGTTGTCACTTTGGCCCCTTTGGAAACAGCTACGGATGAAAGTCCTGAATAAACAGAGATGTAACTGCCGTGTCGTACCATAATGATATAGGTGGCACCGTATTGGAATACAGAAGAAACCTCTCCATCGAAAATTGAGCGAGCCATACAGCCGGCTGTACCTCTTATGTCGATACCTTTATTATCGAGTGTCACACTCTTCAGCCCCTCCACAGTATATGTACCATAATTACCTACGATGCTGTAGGTTCCTGTGATAGGCATTGGTAGTTTACCCTTGTTGTTGGCAAAGTTCGAGGATAGCTGGGCTTCTGCTTGTGCAGATTGTTTGTAAGCTTCTACAAGTGGCTTTGGTTTGTTGGCATCTTCTTTCTCTGCCTTTACAGCACTCTTCACTTCTTTCTCCGCAGTCTTTATGTCTTTTGCTGCAGCATTGGCATCAGCTTTGGCCTTCTCTGCTTTCTCTTTGGCTGCAATCTTTTCTGCTTCAGTTGCAGCGACTTTGGCAGCAGCTTCTGCTTCTTTGCGAATACGGTCGGCTTCCTCCTGACGTTTCTTCGCTTCTGCCAACTGACGCTCCTTCTCCTTGCGAGCTTCCTCTGCTCTACGTGCTTCCTCTTCTGCTTTGCGACGTGCTTCCTCTGCCTTACGTTTGGCTTCAGCGATTTCTTCCTGAATCAATCGTTCAATTTGTGCATTAAGGTTAGCTTCTTTCTGCTGCAATTGTTTGATTTGATTTTGGACAGCAGTAAGGTTTTGATTAAGATATGCCACTTTTGTCTGGCAGTTCTTCTTGTTGGCTTCAAGTGCCTGTTCCTTACGATGCATCGCTTGCAGATTGGCTTCCATCTTGGCTTTGATGTCCACCAGTTCCTGCTGCATAGCCTCCAGCTCTTTCTGTTGCTGTTTCAGCATCTCACCTTGCACTTTCTGATAGGAAGAATACTCTTTGATGTAGCGCAGACGGCGGATGAGTTGTGAGAAATTATCAGCAGAGAAGATAAACATCAGTTTCTCTTGGATAGTTTTATGGCGTTGCAGGTAAACCATCGCATTAGCGAATTTCTTCTTCTTGTCAATCAGCTCCTTTTTCGTGCGAGTTATCTGATTGTTGAGGGTGTCGATACGTATCTCCATTGCTTTGACTGCACGATTGAGGCTATCGATTTGATATTGTTGCCGATCAATGCGATTGTTGAGAATGAGTACGCTATCGAGGTTTGCCTTGATATTCTTGTTGATAACAGAAATCTGTTGCTGCGACTGCTCACGTTTTTTCTGTGTGGCGACCTGTTCGTTTTTCAGTTGGGTTTTCTTATCCACAGGTTTAGCTGCAGTTTTCTTTGTGGTTGTAGTAGTCGTTTTCTTGGTTGTAGCCGTTGCTTTCTTTGTGGTTGTAGTAGCCTTTTTTGCAGTCGTGGTTGTCTTTTTCGTAGTGGTAGTTGTCTTCTTTTGAGCATAGCAAGGGCTTGCTGACACCATTGCTAAGGTTGCCACCATACAGATAAGGCATATTGTTTGGGTGATTCTGTTTCTCATTTGGCGAGTGCTTTAAAGAGTTTCTCTGGATCAGCTTTTGTATATTTGCTTGGAGCAGAACTTCGGGTTGTCCAGTCGGATGAATTCTTCAATGAACTGAGTGTGAGCGACAATGAGGTTGTCTGCGAGGAGGCCGTGAAGGACATGATCATCTCGCGAGGGAATGGTTTGCTATAGAACGTAGTGAAGTTATCGTAGTTGAAAGCAAATCGATAGTTCTTATCTGTATTATTTGTGATGACCGTTTCACGCAACTGTCCTTGCTGCTTCTTGGTAGCAAACTTATAGGTCAGCATGTGGTCAACAAACATGATGTCGATGTTGTCACCATTGTCTTTGAACTGGAAGTCGGCTGACTTGGTGGACGATTTGCCTGGCTCAAATACTTCATGCCAGAAGAGTGACTGAAGGGTGTTAAAGTCGATATTGGCTTGTTTAAGGAAGCTGACATCGCTATAAGGCAGGTCCACATATTGTTTATTGACACGATCGATAATCAACACACGCGTCTTGGTAAATTCCATTCTACCTAGTTCCATTACACCCAGTAGTGGATCGACAAGAGAAATCTGGATGACATCGTTCTTCTTCATCTTGAGTGAACCACTGGTTGAGTTCGACTTGCCATCCACATCAACCACCACCTTCACTTTAGCTGTGAGGTTGGCTTGCGAAGTGTTGTTCGATGTCACCATCGACAGGTATTTATTGGCATCAAATATCGTAGTGGTGTTGGCGGCAGGAGCATCAGTAGGCGTCACAGGTTTGGTTGATTTACACGCAGTAAGTCCCCAGCACATTGTGATGCAGGTGATGGAAAAGGCTATGTATTGTTTCAGTTTATTCATTAATGTACTTCTTCTTTTTCAGTTTCTTTAGTAAGACAGTTGACGGATTGCTCAGTTCCGCTGCTTGCTGCCAGAATTCTACCGCACGCTCTTTCTGCCCGTTCTTGGCATATATGTCGCCTGCATGTTCGATGATGGTTGCATCATTCTCTTCGATGTTGTCGCCCATAATAGCCAACGCCTTATCTATATATTCTTTGGCTTCAGCATATTTCTTCTTCTTGAACAGAATCCAAGCATATGTGTCGATATAGGTGTAGTTGTCTCCCTCTTTCTCTAAGGAGCGCCGACTCATTTCCTCGGCTTTGTCCAGTTGTTTCTCTTCAAGTGAAAGGTAATAGGCATAGTTGTTGAGCACCATCGCCTCGTCAGGTCGATAGAGGAGACATGAGTCGTAGCACTCGTATGCATGCTTTGAGTCTCCCAACTTATGATAGGCATCACCCATCAAGGCATATATATTGGTAAGCATTTGCAGGTTGGTCTTTTCGTCTACCTTTTGCAATCCTTTCTTGAATGTCTTAACAGCTAATTGAGCGCTATCTGATTGGAAGTAGGCAACACCTAAATAATAGTAGAACATAGGATCGTCCACAGAGTAGTCAACAGCTGGTTTACTGATACGGATTACTTCTGGTAAATCGTTTGCTTCGATGGCATATTCCAATAGCAGGCTACGAGCCATATCGCTTTCCGGATTAATATCGAGCATTTGGTTGAGCACAGGTTTCACTTCATCGGCTGGACGTTTGAGTGTCACCATGAAGCGAGTGCATAGCTCTAATATATGTGTATCTTCCTGAGGCATCGCAAGCACCTTTTGGAATATCTCTAACAGCGATTGTGGGTCTTTGTTTTCTTGTAATGTCTGATATACCAATCCGTTCAAGAATCGTAAGCGGGTCTCTTCGTCCAGTTTGGGATTGGTGCACACCTTGTTCAGTTGCTGCTGGTAGAGTGAATCTTGGTTCGTTTTCTTATAATAGTTCAGCATTGAAGACATTAGGTAGATGTTCGAGGGGTCTTCCTCCTCTACCGCCTGATAGACCCTCAGACCTTCGTCAAATTGTTCTTGGTCCACATACAGGTCGCCAAGCAATACCCTGTAGCGCAGGTCGTTGGGGTATTCGGCTGCCAGTTCGCTCATCTCTTCGAAGGCTTTTTTCTCATCTTTCATCTGCACATAGATTCTGAACTTCTCGATGCTCAGTTGTTCGCTCTTTCCTTCCTTCACTTCGAGCGCATCCAGCACCCTGATGACGTTGGCATAGTCCTGCTTCTGTTTGTAGAGGGTTTCGAGCATCAGCAGCACATCTTCTTTCTGAGGGAACTGTTTAGATAGCTGCTCCAATACCTCAATTGCCTCATCCGTCTTGCCCGCATCGACATAGAAATCTACCAATGCTTCCTTGTTCCAATAGTTGTCAGGAGCATATTGGGTGGCAAGTTTCATGTATTTGAGCGACAAGCTATCTTGCCTGAGATACTGCCAGAAGTGCGACAACTCGCTTAAAGCCACAGATGAATTAGGGTTGAGCATTAGTCCATGACGGAACATCTCGAAAGCATCAGAGTTGTTGCCAAGCAACATCTGCCGATGCCCTTCTAAGATAAAGTGATCGGCCTTCGACTTGTCTGTCTGAGTCTGCGCAAACATCACAAGCTGACACATCCCAAACAACAGAAGCAGTATTCCCTTATGAATTCCCATTCTCAACTCTAAAAAACTCTTAACACTAAACTCTATTCTGCTCCCCCTAAAGGGGGACGGGGGGTCTGTCATTTCCCCGTATGTCCGAACCCACCAGCACCTCGTACTGTATCATCGAGCACCACAACCTGATTCCACTCCACCTGTTCATAGTTCGAAATCACCATCTGAGCGATGCGCTCGCCATCGTTGATGACGAATGGTTCCTGCGACAGGTTGATAAGAATCACACAAATCTCACCCCTGTAGTCAGCATCGATGGTGCCAGGAGAGTTCAGTACCGTGATACCCTTCTTGATAGCCAACCCACTGCGAGGACGTACCTGAGCCTCATAGCCAGCAGGTAATGCCATAAACAACCCTGTGGGAACCAAGCAGCGCTGCATAGGTTGCAAGGTGATAGGTTCCTCCAGATTCGCACGCAGATCCATACCAGCCGACTGAATCGTCTCGTAAGCCGGCAACTGATGGTGCGATTTATTGATGATTTTAACTTCCATATTCCAGATGCATTACTTTTAATTTGCAAATTTATAAATTAAAATTCATATAGCCAATACCTTTAAGCATTTTTAAGCAAAATCGGCCATTGGGATTCGTGTAAACACTTTATTTATATCAGGATAAGGTGTTAAAATCCCTACGGGATTAATGTTGCTGTAGGCCTTTTCCCCTTTGGGGTTAGTATCAATCAGTATGATGGCTCCGCAGCAACCATAGGTTCATACTCGTCAACAGGTTGATACGAATAGTTAGCCACTCTGATTACATCTTCATTGAGAGCGGCAGATATTTTACAAATAGTTGCTATTGTCAAATTATGAGTTCCTGACAGCCATCTACTTACTTCTGTCTCTGTCTTACCCATAAGACGTGCAAATTCTTTCTGTGACATTCCCTTCGTTTCGAGAATGCTGTAAATGCGGTTTGCAATTGCTACAGTCAGTTCCATCTGCATCTTCATTTCAGGCGAGATGGTACTGCGAATCTCATCCATTATCTTGTTAGTCTTCATAAGAGCCTCCTTTCTTTATTCGTCATCAATCGTAAACGATAGTTCTCCAAGCAACTCTGTGCCTTTAACGACTATTACCTTATCTTTCTCCCTTTGCTTCAGTTCTATGTCTATTTTCTGAAGAGTTTTCACTTGGCGATGCAAATTCTCATCTTCCTCATAAGTAGCAGTCTTCTTCAGCCCGCCATTACCCAATATCAGTATCTTCGCCTGAATATTCAGCAAATATAGACGCAGGGATGTAGTTTCCAGATGAGAAGGCAAAGCCATTATTCTATCGCGCCTTGTTCCTTCATAACGAAAATGCATATCTCTAGCCCCATCACGTTTGATGATATCAAGTCTATACACCAACTGACGTACATCGTCAGGATATGAATCCTTATAAGTCAGCAAGAACTTTTCAAACTCTGAATACTCTTCTCCTTCAAAATGAGGAGAATAAAGACTTACCTTTTCGCCATCTTCCAGCAGTTCTATCAACAGATTTCTTTCCATATTCTTTCTAAATTTGTCGCAAAAATAAACATAAAAGTTGATTCGTCAAAACTTTTTACTAGAAAAATCAACTTTTATGATAATTTTCTTGTTCCTATTGTATAATTGTACATGAAAGACAGGTTTTCTAATTGTTTTGTTCAATCTGGATACTCTTATTAAGCCCAAAAAGGGAGGCAAGACAATGCCCCCCAAAAATGTGTTACCCCTAAGGGAAAATTTTGTTACCCTTAGGGGCTGCAAAAAACAATAGCCATTTTAACGATTTTTTCTCTCGGCTGTCCGCTAAAAAAAATCAAAGGGTGGCTTACTTTGAAAACACATAATGGATAGCCAAATAACAGGCTCCATAAGTACATTTTAAACTGTCAAGTAATTTAGCGGACCGCAATGTTTTTTATATTTTTTTTGGGGGGGTACTTTATATGATTGATACAATCAAGATAAGCCCTAACAACAATCTTTCTATCAAATTCCTGCTCTACTTTTTTACGGGCATTCTGCCCCATTAGCACTTTTTGATTATATGGCAACAAAATAAAACGTTCGACACCAGCAATCAAATCGTCTACACTCCTCTCATTTACTATGAAGCCTGTTATATTGTCATCAACAGTCTCTCTGCATCCGGGAATATTAGTTGTGATAACAGGCCTACCATTAGCAGCACTCTCAAGATTTACATTAGATATCCCCTCATGATAATAAGACGGAAGAATTGTTGCATGAACATTTTTCAAAAAAGGTCGTACATCCGAGGTAATACCAAGATACTTGATTATACCCTTTGATTCTAAATGTTCAAGCTTATGTTGGTAATTATCTACTATCCATCCAAGGATTTGGAACTCTGTATGTGGATATTTTTCTTTTAGAGTTTCGGCCATTTCTAAAAACTCTGAGGTTCCTTTTGATTTCAGAAGTCTTGTAACAAATAGAAATTTTATAACTCCGTCAGGAGGATATTCTTGATAAGTATGATAATTTAGGTTTACTCCTGAACCAGGTATTAATACCGAATGGTTATCTGCAATCTTGTGGTCAATACAGAATTTCCTATTTGCTGAGTTTTGAAAGAATACCTGATTTGCTTTTCCCAAACCTATTTTATATAAAGCAACCACAAGTTTTTGTAACCAACCGAGATTACCTATGGCATCACCAAGTCCTGTTACATTAGCTATTAGAGGTGTGTTTGTCATTCTACAAGCAATCCCCCCATAAACATTTGGCTTAATAGTATAGGTTAGTACTGCTTGTGGTTTGAGATGTTTGATAATATTTCGGTATTCTAACAATAGCAAATAATCTGCGATAGGATTTTTCCCACGACTATCAAAATAAGTTTTAATAATCTTGCACCCTGTTTCCTCAATGGATTTGATTCTTTCGTCATCATCAGTATTATCCATCCCAGATATATACACAATATATCCAGCATCTACTATAGCGCTCATTACTTCGCGCCGAAAACTGCAAATACTTCGTATATTATTAGTAAGTACGAGAATAGTACCTTTCATCTTCATATACAGAATTCTATTATAAATATCGACTTCTCATTATACACTTTTGCTGTGCGTATGTATTTTTAGGGCGACATCTTTTCCTTGAATCAAAGCCTTCTCAATAAATGAATATTCCCACAAAGCAAATCTGCCAGCACATAAGCACTGAAAATTCTCTAAGTCTTTTAAAACCATATTAACAATTGAAGTTCTTTGGTTATCATATATTACATATCCGTATGGAATATGCTTCCAAATAGAAAACAATATTTCATCGGATTCGTTTATTAATCCTTTTTTTAAAAGAATTTGAATTGTTTTTTTCTCCATTGATCTTGATGGATTTATAAGTCCAGGAAACTCAACATAATAAGAATAGCTATCTGCAGGCGCATTATTTGAAGAAAAAGAACTTTGCATACCTATACGGAAAAAGGGATCCTCTTTATCGGGGAAATAAATCCAACTAAAAGAATGGTGATATCCTTTAATTGCGATCAGTAAGACTGTAACTTGCTGACATCGTAAATCATCTGCTAACATTTTCAATGGCGAAGATTGCAACATCTCCAGAAAACATGAAAGAGGAAGTGTATTTACTAGATATTCATACGATATTATTATCCCATTAGCAAAAACCTTTTTATTCCTTAAATCGATTTGAGAAATTTCTGTGTTAACAAGCAACTGAGAGATATTTTCAGTCAATGCGTCTATAACAGCTCCACATCCGCCTCTTTTGGGATAGTAAAAAGACGGATTATACCCATATTCTTTACTTGGTTTTAATATAGCACTTCTTTTAATATCGCTTTTACTTGGTACAGGAACGAAATTTCCACACCACTCACATGTTAGATCACTTGGTTCACATCCCCACATTTTCTTATTATAAGGATACATGAATGCTTTATATATTCCGTCTCCAAATGAACGAATACACCATTCTTCAAAATTCTTAGGAGGATTTCTGTTGTTTATTGTACTAACCTTTATTAACTCCGCGATACACTTGTTCCTAACATGGGGAGGAAGAGCATATAAATTTGCCTGAAACGGAAATGGAACTTTACAATCACTGGTATAAATCCAAGCGTTTCTTGTTATACAATGCAGATTATCAGGGAGTAGGTTAAAAAGCAATTTCTTACCATATGAAGTATGTAAATGAAGCAAATGTCCTCCATAATCAAATGTAAAACCGTCTTGGTAGATACTACGACACAGACCACCAGGTTTTTGTTCTTTTTCGATAATTAAATAGTCTGTTTGGCCTAACTTGTTTAGATGATATGCTGTACTCAGCCCTGTGATTCCTTCACCGATTAAATTGGGTCAAAAACAGACCGAAACAAACCTTAAATCAATGCGCGTAAATCGCTGTTATACCTTAACTTAGCTTAACTTCTTCCGTTAAGCGTCTATTGCAAGTTTTCTTCTTTTAGAGTAATTTTGTACCGCCATTGTACCTCGGGTGGATGAGCATGAGGACTTAGGGTACTTCCCTTAAATACCCTTATT
>JAGAAL010000006.1 GCA_017615245.1 Bacteroidaceae bacterium | reverse complement strand
CACAATGAAACGGTGGTGATATCGTGGATGATTCAGGAATGCCAGGAATCAGGTCTTCTATCGTCTTCCTGTAATCTTCATCCTCTACGGTCATGGTTTGCAGCTTCGCACAGAGATGCTTGGCCCTGAAGTAACTCGCCAAACATTCTTTGCTTGTGAAGTCATAGAACTCCTCGCTGCGCATCTTTTCAAATTGAGTTTTCATAAGAATAACTATTGTCCATTTGTCTTGAACCACTTCTTTTTCAGCCACTCACGTACGGGCAGGTCGTAGAGACGATAGGCTACGTATGCCACGAAGATGGCAAGGATGATGATGCAGACTGCAACGAATATATGCATGCCGATGGGTGCGTCTTTATGAGTTTCTGCCCAAGACATCTGCATGTAGATGAGCGGATAATGGGTGATGTAGAGCGGATAGGAAATATCGCCGAGGAACTTGTTGATGGCAGCTGACTTGCCGCCCTTCACACTGCTGCCTGCTCCCATAGCTACGATGAAGGGGAAACAGATGAGTATGACGAAGGCTTCGTAAAGACCGTTTGTCCAACGTGCCTCTCCTTCAGTACCAAGTCCCATCCAAGGCATAGCAAGCACAACGAGAATCAGCAGTGAACACCACCAGAAGGCACCCCTCACCTTAATCAGTTTACCTACGCGTGAGATGAGCAGACCGCAGAAGAAAGGGTAGAGCAGACGGGTAAGTCCTACCTGCAGCTGGTCGGGAGTGATGCTCCAACCTCCTACGACAGTATAGGATGCCCAGTCGCGCTCAGCAAGGAAGCCTGTCACATCGATGTTCAGACAGAGGAAGATAGTCATGACAGCGAAGAATGTCACACAGAAACCCAACGCCACCTTCGACAATCTGCGGAAGACCAACGCATAAAGAATGTTCGCGATATACTCCCATTGCAACGACCACGCAGGACCATTCAGCGGATTCGTCTCCCCCCAACCTCGAATATCCATCGTGTGGGGGAGCGGAATTAAGGTAAAGCACCACAGCATCACGATGATGACCATCCACCACGGCGTCTGGTCAATCAGCTTAAACTCTTCTTCACCACTACCGAAATAGAACAGCAAAGCACCGAACAGCGTGCCGAAGATAACCATCGGGTGCAGGCGAATCAATCTTCTCTTGAAGAAAGTCCATAGCGTCATACCAGGCTTTCCCCTTTGGGGGGATGAGAGGGGGGCCATCCACCTGTCATCGTATGCATAGCCAATCACGAAACCTGAAAGCACGAAGAAGAAATCCACAGCGAGATAGCCGTGATTGATGGGCTGGTCAGGCGCACCGTGAAAATAGGTCTCAAACAGGTGATAGGCCACCACGAGTACAGCAGCTACGCCACGTAGACCGTCGAGAATCTCGTAGCGCGGCTTTGATGCGAGGTATATGCTCTTGTTATTCATGAGGTCTAAAGTCTATGGTTTAATCGGTTAGAATTTGCTGCAGTTGCTGAGCTGCTCGAATACTTCGGGGATAAACACAGGGTTGTAGTTGTCGACACCGATCCGCACCATGATCAGATGCTTGTCAGGATTGACATAAAGTGTCTGCGCACAGATACCAAAGGCATAAAAGCCGGGATGTTGGGGCTTGGTGGAACCTACGCTGCTTAGGTTGTACCAATTGAAGTGGTAGCCATCGTTGCTGGTATCGTAGTCGGCAGACTGGCGTATCCACTCTTCGCTGACGATGCGACGACCTTTCCACATGCCTCGGTTGAGATAAAGGCGCCCTATCTTGGCCAGATCCTTCATGGTGAGCGTGATGCCACCAAAGGTGTGAGCCACACGGTGCTTACGGCTGTCGATATCCACTAATGCATGCGACTCCATCTGCAGCGGTTTCCACACCTTCTCGCTCAGATAGTCGGCTAAGGGCTTGCCTGATGCCCGTTCGATTACCACACCCAGAATCTGTGATGTCATGCTCTCGTAGCGATGCTCCGTACCCGGTTCGTTACGGAACTTCAGACCTCGAATCTGCTTCATCGTGTTGTGACCGTAATTCAGCTTTGCCATCGCAATCAACCGCTTCAAGCCTTTGAGGTTCAGCGAATAGGTATCGTCGAAATCCAATCCGCTCTGCATATTCAGCAGATGACGGATGGTGAGTTTCTGCCACATCGGATTTTTCTTCTTGAGTTCGGGCAGATATTGCGTCACATCATCATCGATGCTGCGGATATAACCATCGTCGACAGCAATCCCGCACATGAGCGAGGTGATGGATTTCGATACGGAGAACACGGTGGCCAGGCGGTCGGACGTAAAACCGCCCCAATATCGCTCGTAAACGATGCTGTCGTTCTGGATAATCATCACGCCCTGCGTTTCGCTTTTCCCGTTCAGCGCTTCCGGGAAGGTGATGTTTTTACAATATTTCCCTTGTGTGTAGAAATGCAACGTATCTATCCAGTTGGCCTGTTGTTTGGCAACAGGAAAACGGAATACCTGAGTGCCATTCGCAATCGTGTCGTGCACATGACGTTCGTAGCTGAAGATATCCGGTCCATCCTTCCCATCAGCTCGATAACCACGTATCAATGAACACGAAGTCAGCACGACACAGCTGAATACAGAAATTCCTATAGCCTTTGTCGATCTGATAAATCTATTCATATTAATACCCTAAATCCTCACCTACAAGTACAACGGTATGACGACCTCGGGGCGAGTTACGAAGGAAGTGGACGTAGTTGCAGATGCTGTCAGTAGAGTTGCAGTTGTGGCACACGCCGTCAATTTGGCACGGGGTCTTAATGTCGAAACGGGCAGCGTTGATGGGCGAAGCAGTACTTCTTGCACGTGCGAGAGCTGCTTCTGCCGTTTGTGCTACTTTGTTCATGCCGACAACGAAGATGACCTTTTTAGGTCCCCACGTGATGGCAGCCACACGGTTACCGTTACCGTCGATATTCACGATAACGCCATCCTCGGAGATAGCATTAGCACTACTCAGATAGACATCGACGGAGAAAGCACGGAGATACATCGCCTGCTTCTCCTCAGGTGTCACAACCAAGTCGCGGTCGAGCACATCCAAGGTACCACGCTTCTTCAACGCTTCTGGGATACCAAGGTCGCGGACAGTCATCGTGCCGCCCCATGTCACACTACTTCCGTCCTCGATGAGTTCGGATACTTTTTTCACAGCCTCCTCTGCAGTCGCACAATAGAAGCCTTCGATGTGACGGCGTTGCAGGTTCTTGATAAGCGTCTTGGCCAGACGCTCGTTTCTTTGTTCTCTTGGAGTCATATTAGCTTTATTGTTGTTTCTTTGTTTCTTGTGTTGAAAACAATTTAGAAGTTGTCCATGTGAACCTCGAAGAAAGCCTGTGGATGATCGCATGTAGGGCAGATTTCGGGTGCTTTGGTACCTACCACGATGTGACCGCAGTTGCGGCATTCCCACACTTTTACCTCACTCTTCTCGAATACGGTGGCCGTCTCCACGTTCTTCAGCAAAGCACGATAACGCTCCTCGTGGCGTTTCTCGATGGCAGCCACTAAACGGAACTTGATGGCCAACTCCTTGAAGCCTTCCTCTTCAGCCGTCTTGGCAAAACCTTCATACATGTTCGTCCATTCGTAGTTCTCGCCCTCAGCAGCGTCTAACAGGTTCTCTGCTGTGGTGCCGACACCATTGTGCAGTTCCTTATACCACAGTTTGGCATGTTCCTTCTCGTTGTCAGCCGTCTTCAGGAACAGCTCAGCAATCTGTTCGAAACCGTCCTTCTTTGCCTTCGAAGCAAAGTAAGTGTATTTGTTACGTGCCATTGATTCGCCGGCAAAAGCCGCCTCCAGATTTTTCTCGGTCTGGGTACCTGCATACTTGTTAGCCATAATTGATTTGTTTTTAGGATTAATATTTGTTATTGTTACTTAAAAATCGCAACACGGCTTCGTTGGAAGCTATAGCGTTTGTTTTGGTTTGAAAAGGGTATCAAGCGAATAGTATAAACAAGATGAGTGCTATTTGGACAGCAAGTATCAGCGGGATACCATATTTGAACTTCTTATGCATCGTTTTATGATGCCATACTTTCATACCCAACCAAGCCCCGATGCTACCTCCGATTGCGGCTAAACCCAATAGCGCAGCTTCTGAGATGCGCCATTTGTCTCGCTTGGCCTTCCACTTATCAATACCGTAAATAAGGAAAGTGACCACGTTGATAGCAACGAGGTAGATGAGGACGATATGTGTCAATGTCAGCTCTTTCATCTTACTTAATTTCTTCTAATGCTCCCGTTTCGGAGTCGATGATAAATCCTCGCACCACGATGTCCTTGGGGACGAGCGGATGGGTCTTGATGGTCTCTACGGTTTTGCGCACAGAAGTCGGGGTGTCTTTGAAGCCCTCCAACCAATGGTCGAGGTTGATGCCACACTTGCGGATGGTGTCGAGCGTCTCATCCGTCACACCGCGGGCAATCATTTCGTGGTGGAAGTGGTCGTAGCTCATGTGACAGGCGCCGCAATGTGAATGCGCAACTACCATGATTTGCTCTACGCCCAACTCATAGATTGCCACAATGAGGCTGCGCATGGCTGAGTCGAAAGCTGAAATCACCAGACCTCCAGCATTCTTGATAATCTTCGCATCGCCATTCTTCAATCCTAAAGCAGCGGGGAGCAGTTCCGTCAATCGGGTATCCATACACGACAGTACAGCCAACCGTTTGTCGGGATACTTACTCGTCAGATACTTTTCGTAGCCCTTCTGTGCCACGAACTCTTTGTTAAAGGCAATAATCTGGTCAATCATACGCATCATCGATGTTTTTTATTTGCAAAGATAGTAAAAGTTTACTGTTTACAGTTTACGGTTTAGAGTTTTTTTCATTTTTCAATGATTAAACTATTAAACTTTTAAACTATTTTACTAATTTTGCACTCACAAGGCCAAAGACCTAAGCCAATAAACAAGTATGGATATAACAAAAGCATTCGAAGTCGCATTCAATCGCAAGATTGAGAAGAACTGGGAGAAGATCTACGTCATCGTAGATATTCACGACACCATCTTGCGAGCCTGCTACGAGAACGAGGAGACTTACGACTACTATCCGTATGCGAGGGAAGCCTTGCAACTGATGACCGCCCGCGAGGATATCAGCCTGATTCTCTGGAGCGGATGCTATAATGAACAGCTGGACGAATACCGAAACCGTTTTGCGGAAGAAGGCATTCGTTTCGACTTTGCCAACGAAAATCCAGAGGTGGGCAACACAAGTTTCCAGAACTTCGAGGCAAAACTTTATTTCAATGTGGGAATTGATGACAAGTTCGGTTTCGAAGCCGAAACGGATTGGGTGAAGGTAATTGAAGTTATTGGGAGGTACTGATATGAAAGTCTTGTTTTTATCAATCGTCCTACTATTTCCCGTGTCCGTATCGGCACAAGAGACCATTCGGGAATTCGTCAACAGGCAGATGTGGTTTTTCAAACAGTCGCGCTTGCTTGACATCTATAAGTCGTGCTTCCAAGACTATATGGGTGCGGAACACCTGGTGGCGGACAGGCAGACGGCTAAGGCATATCTGGACGAGGAGCTGAATACGACCAGTATAGACGACCTCATGCTCTGGTACTCCGAGCCTTGCGGCTATGAAGGTAACTATGTTAGGGTGAATATCCTGACAATCAAGCGAGAGATTATCTCTGCGGACCAGCTACTCGATGCATTCATCCGCAGCGCAAACGCAGAGACTCGTCACAGTATTGAATCGTGGAAAGACCGATGGCACATGATTATTGGTACGATTGACCAAATGAAGCTCGATTTGCCGAACTATGAAAAGGACAAACAATATATTGACAGCCTCCTCTCGGTCGGCAAATACGCCATCAGTCATTCGCCCGAATACCGCGAAGCTTATCACCCGCACTACAGAATCGTGGAGCGCAGTATCTTCGAGAAGGAAATCGAACCTTTGATAGAAGAGAAAAGGCCTAAGGGAGTTCTTACTATTCCGCTAATGGATCATGTGCGGTTGCCAGATGCAGGCCATAGACCTTAAGTTCTTACATTTTACATTTCACTTCTCCTCCCACGTCCAGTACTGCCGCAGTTCGCGCACGATGTCGTCCCAGTCCTGCATGGTGAACGTACCAGCTCCTATCATCATAATGGTCATTTCTACATTTTCGTAGGTACGATAGACATTCGTATCGCGGAAGCCGTTGCGAAGATAGAAAGCATGACGGCGCTTGCGTTGAATGATGTTGTCGCACTCCTGACGGGGTGACTCCATATCAAAGATAGATGTCTGCCCCCTGTAGCGTTCTTTCAACATGGTCAGTATCTGCTGCCCATATCCTTTCCCACGCAGTTCTTTACGTACAGCAAAATACCAGTACCAATTGAATGACGGTCTGGGATATGTGATAGTGAAGCCGACGAAAATATCACCATCATAATAAGCCGTGAAGTCGAGATGCATTTCTCCGATGAGTCGCATCAGGTCGGTCCAGGGAATCTGCTCCTCCTGTGGAAATGCCGTCTCGTAAAGCTGCCTAAGCTGTTCGTCAGCGTTGGATGCCGTTATTATTTTCGTCTTCATAGCCATTCTTATATTGGGTTGAAAACAGTATGGTTATACCTTTTGCTTATTCCGTTTTTTTTGATAGGCCAGCCGCTCATCGCCCGAAGCCAGATAGATGATGCCGCAATAGTTGAATCCATGCTTCGTGATATTATGCTGCATAATAAGGTTATCCTTATGGGTATCTATGCGGATATTAGTGTCATGCGAGAAGCAGAAGTCCATGATGTCGCTGAAGATGCCGTGTGTGTCAGGATAGCTAGCGATGCGGTGGATGACATGATACGGTTGCTCGTCGTCCAGCCAGCTACCACAATATATCTTTGAGTAAGTGGGTTCCGGAGATGCCAGAAAAGCGAAGTAGCCGACAATTGCTCCATCATCTTCAATGACAAAGGCGCCGTTCTTCTCCATGTCTGCAGTAATGACTGTCTTCGACGGATACCCCTCTCCCCATTGCTGCATGTTGCCTGACGACCGCATAATCCCTTTTGCGGCCTCCATCACCTGCAGAATATCGGTGATATCTGTTGGCTTTGCTTCTCTGATAATCCTGTTCATAAATCCAGATTCTTTTCCATCCGATAGCATACGAAAGTGTCGCCGACTATCTTCTGTGAGTAGTCTGCAACATAACCCATCGTCTCATAGAAATGGGTCTTGTTGTCGCGGCTCTCTACAACAGCAGTCCTATAGCCCAGTTCCTTAGCCCACTTCTCTGCCTCTTGAACAACAAGTGTTCCAAGTCCTTGATGACGATATTCTGGGAGCACCACAATCCTGCCCAGCATCACACGTTCTTCATCGATAGCATATAGTCGGCAAGTGGCTACAGGCAGATAGTCATCAACCACGACGATGTACTTGGTCTTGGGCGTATCATGCTCGTCAAACTCAGCATATAACGTAATCTGATGCTTCCGCGCCATCGCCTGTATGCGGACATAGTATGCTCCTGCCTGCTCTGCAGTCTTTGTTGCTCGGATAATCTCCATAGACGGCTATTTCAACTGCTTTCCGTCAAAGAAAGCCTTGCCAATCGTCTTTCCCAACTGGATGTAAGTGTGGTGAATAGGGTTGAAAGTGATGAGACCCATCCGCTCTACATCAGGCTTGCCGTCTTCTGCCAGATACTTCTCGTTGCAAAGGATGTTCACGATTTCGGCTACGAGAAAATAGCCCGTCTCGCTCTCGTCAATCTTTTGCACTACCCGGCATTCGAGGGTCATCGGGAACTCTTTGAACACAGGAGCATTCACGTTCTGTGCCTTCTCGATGGTCCATCCCGTCTTTTCCATCTTGTCGGGAGTATTCCTGCCACTCACGATGCCCACATAGTCAGCAGCCACCATCGTTTCGACCGTAGCAAAAGCAACCGTGAGTTCTGGGTTCTCTGCAAGGTTGTCTGTAGTTTGATGCGAGCCGAGCGAGATGATGATTTCGTGCATATCCCATTGACCGCCCCATGCAGCGTTCATAGCATTCGCTTTCCCTTCTTTGTCGTATGTGCCGATAATCAGCACAGGTTGTGGTAATAGCCACGCAGTTGATTTAAAACTCTTCATACCTTATTTTTTTTTATGTAATCGGGTGCAAAGATACAAATAAAAATAAAAACGAAGAGTGGAGAGTTAAGAAAAAGTGAGAAAAATCTTTTTCCTAAACGGTTAAGCGTTCAACGTGAGAAGTCGGTGGGAACTTCCAGATGGATACGTTCGCTGGTCATAGGATGTGTGAAGTCTATGGATTCTGCATGTAAGAATAGGGAGCCTACCCCCGACCCCTCCCTCAAGGGAAGGGAGCAGGAAGACGAAAGTTGAGAGGTGGTTGTTCTTGCATAAAGTCGGTCGCCGATGATGGGGCAACCCAGGCCTTCTTCTGATGCCGCATGAACGCGCAATTGGTGGGTGCGACCCGTAAGCGGATAGAACGCAATGAGTGTTCGTCCGTTTTTTCGTTCCAACACCTCGTATTCTGTGATGGCCTCCTTTCCGTGCTCGTGATTCACCATCTGACGCGGACGATCCAACGCATTAGGCGACAAAGGTAAAGAGATGATGCCTTTATCGTCCTTTACAATTCCGTCCAACAAAGCGATGTAGCGTTTGCGTATTTCGTGCTTGTAGAACTGAATCTGCAAGGCTTTGTGGATATCTTTGTTTTTTGCGATAATCATAATGCCCGATGTGTCCATATCGAGCCTGTGAACAATAAGAGGACCGCTCACATCAGGGTAGGTCTCCTGAATGACCGACTCCACACTCGGCGCATCCACATTCCCCCTGACGGCTAACATCCCTGCAGGTTTGAATACGGCTAACAAGTATTCATCATCATAGATGACTCGCATCTCTTTTGCTTTCTCGCGCATCATGGGAACAAGAGGGTGTTCATCGACATCGAGGCCTTTGAGCATGTGACGCAGGATGGGTTTACACTTCGACTGACAGGCAGGATAGTACTCTCCATCATAGCGTATCTCACCCTTGGGTGATGCACCCAACCAGAACTCCGCCATACAGACGGGATGCAGGTGATGTGAATAGGCATATTGTAACAGCTTGGGCGCACAACATTCGCCTGCTCCTGAAGGTGGAATGCGGCAGGTCTCCTTATCGAAAATGTCGCAGAGATTCATCGACTGCCCGTGAGCATTGAGGAAGTTGAACTGACGGAAGAGCCACATCTGCAAGGCTCGCGAACGATTGCTCTTCTCTTCTCCGTCAGGCATCCGACTGATGATGGCATCTTCCTGCTGAAAATACTCGTTTTCCTTTTGCAAATCGAACACAGGCGGCACGAATCCTTCCTGCGTATTGCTACCGTCGAGTAGGCCAGAGAAGGCCCATAATGCAAAAAAAGTTGAAAGTTGGGGGGTGTTCACCACCAACACGCCAAACATTTTGCCACGACTGATTTCCTCCTGCCATTCCTGCTTTCCACGAAGATAGCTTTTCAACTCCTCACTTGCCTTGATGGCAAAGGGGTGGGGGGTATAGAGGAATGGATAGGTGAAACGAGGTGGTGGCTCCCCTTTTATTCCCCCGAGGGGGAAAGAGTCTAGCGGATGCAGATATTTGTTGATGCTTTCTTCGTTTCCCATTTCGTCATTTCTCCTGCCGTTTCTCTTCTAAAGTCTTACTTTCTCAACTATGAACTCTTTCAACTGACTATAAACTATAAACTTTAAACTATCAACTTTCTCCTCCCCTCGGGGAGGTTAGGAGGGGGCTTTATTTCTTAATCCTGATGACCGTGAAACTATAAGGCTCGAGCTGTGTGGACATCTTTGCCTCTACAGCTTTTATGGTTTCTGTAGGAGTAACGGCTCCATCGCTAGGTTTGCCCTTCATCGTGCTCCATGTGGCATTCTGGGTGTCGTAACCGTCGAGGTTGCCGAAATTGATGGTCATCGAGACATCTGAAGGGAGCAGGTTCACCATCTTCACGATAAGGTCGCCGTTATCAGCCTTCACTACAGATGCATTCACACGCAACTGCACATCCTGATTGCCTTTCACGTTGAGGACAGTAGGGATGTATTCCACACCGTTATTCACTCCGAATGCTTTCTGAACATAGTAGCCGGGAGTTGGGCGTACACCTGTATTGTTAAAATAGATAAGGTCTGGGTTCCAGTTCGAATGGCCGTCCTTGCAGAACAGAGGGGCATACGACGACATCACAACCACATCAGCATTCCGTTCGAGGTTGGTCATGTGGAGGGCTTCGACGAGGGCATTTTCCCACTTGTTGTTGCGGCTTGCCCATTCGCCCAGATACACTTTCGTACCCTTGCGGTCGTATTTGTCATAGAAGTCCTGATTGTGGATGTACCATCCTGGATCTACGTAATAGTGTTCATCCACGATATCCACATTCTCCTTACGAGCCAATTCCCATCCGAACTCGTAGTCGCTTCCTTCGAAGAAAGGTCCTACGGTTCCTACCACCTGAATGTCAGGATACTTGGCTTTGATGCCTCGATTCAGATAAGTGAATCGTTCTGTGAACACCTCTGAGATGAGGTCTTCGTTTCCTACACCCAGATATTTCAGGTTGAAAGGTTTCGGATGTCCTGCATCGGCACGCATCTTGGCCCACTTCGAAGTCTTGGGGTCTCCATTCGCCCACTCGATGAGGTTGAGCAGCTCCTGCAGGTATTCCTCCATCGTGGGCGGATTGTCGGTTACCTTCACCTTGAAGTCCTCGCCTGCAAACGGAAGACCGCCTTGCTGTCCGTGTCCGTTCCGACTGGAGTTCTGACAAGGAACGCCAGCGGGCAATACAGGGAGCGGTTCGGCTCCTATATCCTCGCAGAACTGGAAGTATTCGTAAAAACCGAGTCCCATGGACTGATGGTAGTTCCAGATGTTCGACAACTGCTTGCGTTCCCACAGTGGTCCTACGGTATAGATCCAACGATACATGTTGTCGATACCCTGACCGTGACTCACACATCCTCCTGGGAAACGGATGAACTTAGGTTTCATGTCGGCAAGCAACTGAGCGAGGTCGGCTCGGAGTCCGTTCTGACGGTTCTTGAAAGTCTTCTGCGGGAAGAGGCTCACGAAGTCCACAGCTACCTTACCTGTCTGCAGCGGTTCTACGGCCAGCTTTGCGTTGTCGCAGTCAGCCTTTGCAGTCAGTATAGCCTTCTGTGGTTTCCATCCTGCAACTGCTGTGAGGGTAGTCTCAGCAAGGGTTTTGTTTCCATCGATGAGGCGCACACGCACCTTGCCTGCACCCTCCATCTTCTTGAGGAAGATAGTCAGGTTGTATTTGTCTCCTTTTCGTACCACGATGCCGTCGTTTCCCTCGTTCTGTAACGAAGCACCCACTTTCGTGGTAGTCAGCACAGCATAGTGTGAGTTGTTCTTGTGGATAGGGTTCTCTGTTGCGATAGCCCATTCCGTTCCTTCGCCAACAAGGTTCCAGAACGACTGAGCGTTCCATTCACCACGGTCGAGGTTATTGAATTCGAAGTCGCGGTTACGAATCTGCTCTGCATACAGACCACCATCGGCAGCATAGCTGATATCCTCGAAGAAGATACCCATGAGGTTCGGACTGATAGCTTTCGAGTCAGCATAGTTGAGCAACATCGTAGCCTCAACGGTTTTGAGGTCACGGAAACGGTTTCCGTCATCGCTCATTCGTTCGCCATACTGACGATTGCGAAGCGTAGTTGCGTCAGCACGGTTGATGAGGTTCTCAATCAGCACCCAAGGAGCACGGGTGATGCATCCCTCGTATTCCGTTCCGCCAATCACGACTTTCTTTTCGTTTGAGAGATAGACACTTACCTCATGAGCCTTCGACCAATGCTTAAAGTCGCTGCTCTCCACCTCGTACACCTTATTATCTTTTGTCTTGTAGGTCACGACAAACTGCCCGCCTCGTTTCGACAGCATCGGTGCAATTACGTTGGGAGTCTCGACATAGGGATAGTCTTGCGGTTTCCATACCGATAGTTTCTTGGTCCATGTGGTTGCAAACTGATTGGTGTTGTCGTTCAACTGCCACACGGCATACCATGTGTCGCCATCCTTGATAACACTTGGATGAATCATCTGTTTCTCGCGTCCCCATGTTCCGAAGTCGCTCGATACAAACGATTGGTCTTGTCCGATAGCCTTCCAGCTCTTGCCGTCAGCACTATAGGCAATATGTAGTCCCTTGCGTGTATCTTGCGGAATGGCATACGTGAAGATGCTCACAGAATCAGGTGCTGCAGCAAATGACTTCATGCTACAGAGCAGTAATAGGAATAGTGAATGTAGTTTCATAAAGTTGAATTATTGTACTTTCAATTGTGCTGTTACAGTATTGGTTTCGCCGTATAGCAGTCCGTCCGAAATGATTTTGTTGCCATCCTTGTCTTTACCAACTACCGTTTTGTTTCCTGTGAAGCTCACTTTGCCTTTGAAGCTGACCCTATAAGTGCCGGCAGAGTCAGCAGCCTGGCATTTGATAGTTGGTTCTGCCGAACCAAGCAATATGCCATGAGTCGCATCTTTCTTTGTGGCAGATAGCGGTTTGATGTTGCCAAGTACATATTCCGTAAAATAGAAGTTACTGCCTGGCTCGCCATAGTGTACCTTCATCATCACCGTATCGCCCGGATGACAGGGATTAGGTGTCAGTTCGATACTTTCAATCTCAGGAGCTTCACCTATGGCATCTTCTTCTTTACATGCAACCACGCAGATCATGATGACTGCGAGCATGATTAATAATAGTTTCTTCATTGTCTTTGTCTTATTTAATTTACAATTTATATATTTTCACGTCTTGAGTTGTGATGACAACCAACTTGTCATTCATTTGTTCGATGTTGATGTAGTTCGCTTCGATGTGGTTGACGATATGTCTTGACGAGTCTGTGATGTAGATGGAGTTGGTTTTGTTAGCAAATACCAGATGCTTTTCGTCCGAAACCATCAGGTGATAGACATCCGTCTGTGGAATCGTTGCAAGGGTTTCGTCGTTATTGTCCACCACCAACAGTTGGTCGTTCCTATCGTAGATGGCCAACGATTTGGCAGGACGGCTTACTGGTGTCATTTCTGTTCGTGCAGCATTGGGTACAAAGACATTTTCAGTCTCCAACATCAGATGTTCTCCGAACTGGTCTTGGTTCCAATCACCTTTGATGGGGTCGTATGAATACTCGTCGCCTGTCTGTGGGTTATATGTCGCATAAAACATCTTGCCTGCAGTCACAAGTGTATTCTCGTACATATGTGAACCGTCTCCATAGACACCATATCCTTCGTTTAATATCACCAACGTGTCGTTGACCAAACGGATGTCGGCATGACACGCAGTTCTTGAAGGGAATTCATGTGTCCACATCTCGTTCAAGTCTGTGTCGTAGCAATACAATCCCTTACGGTCAGAAACATAGATGACATCGCTCGCTGACAAGACATTTGAGTTGATTGCTCCCAGTTGGCTACCCAATGGAATTGTCACCGAGCCAAATCCCGTTGTCGTTCTCGGGCCAAATCGAAAAGAAAAAGAACCCTTTCCTGTTGCAATTCTAAAACCGATTCCAGTTCCGCTTGTCGATACAGCAGATATTTTCGACTCTAATGGCACATAATTGATGACCGTCTTCAGCGGCTTATGGTTCAACACTCCTTTCTCTGTATCAATCAGCAGGAGCTCTTCTGCAATCGCCACCACTCGATGAGGTGCTATCCTTTGATGCTCATTCCATATTCCGTATTTGTTGGGAGCCGCATCTGCTTTCCACATCAGTTCGCCCGTCGAAAGTCGATAACATTCCAACTGTTTGCCAGTCTTCGTCTTGTTCCCCAGCATTACATTTTCCAACTGACTGCTTGTCCTCTTCTTGTACCCCATCACCACATTATCCTCCTCGCTGATGTAAACAGGGATGATTGACAGCTCGTAGCGCTTCTTTCCACTCAGCGTCTCGTAGAGATTGACTGTCGATTTCTTCCCGTCCAACTGACCATATGCGATGATTCCTTCACGTGACGCCAATATTTCTATGTCACGTTGCATGTTTATCTTCCACAGATTCTTGCCCTGCTTCAAGTCGCGCACAATGGCATATTCCGGCTTTAGCAGGGGAGTACGAGTAATGATAAGCGCATGTTGCATATCGGGCATCATGCAGCATTTCAATACATTGTCGAAGGGTAGATTGTAAGTCTCGGTCTCCTGTCCTGATATCTGCATAACCCATGCTGTGATGACACACATCACAATCGTTCTGCCTTTCATTATGTCTATCATCCGTTTCATGCCGCAAAGATACAAAAAAGTTTTT